>CAXBIJ010000136.1:0-9173 GCA_963975675.1 uncultured Maribacter sp.
GATAGGTAATCAATTTGTATGTAAACTGCTTTTTGTATGTTTTGTTTTAGCTAATTTTTACTGTTATAGTCAAAATGATTCAACCAAATTATCTATTTCATTTTCAGAAACTAAATTTAAATCTGCTTTAGATTCAATAGAATCAAAAACTAATTATAGATTTTACTACTTAGAGAATTGGTTCGGTGATAAAACTATAACTAAGAGTTTTAACAATGAACCAATAGAAGAAATTTTAAAAGAACTATGTACAAATACTCCGGTTAATTTCTATTTTTTTGATGATAAGAAAATAATTTTTACACAGAATAGTATTATATATAACGAACTTCCAAACGGCTTCTTTGGGGAGTTCGATACTAAAGACACAATTAGTATTACGAGCACCAAACGTATTTCGCCTCCTGTATTTTATGCCGAAAATAAAGTACAAAACAAAACAATTCTTGAAACGGTAAGAATTGGAAAATCTGATTCTAATACAGCAGCACAATTTTTTGTACTACAAGGTCAAGTTAGAATTAAAAAGACGGGTGAACCAATTCCAGATTTGTCAATTGTTTCTAAGAATAAAGGTATTGGAACTGTAACAGATGCAGAAGGTAAATACAGTATTAGATTGCCTGTTGGGCAAAATATTTTGACGACCAGTTCAATGGGTATTAAAGGTAGTGAAAGGCAGGTTTTGATTTTTAATAATGGTATGTTAGATTTCGAGTTAGAAGAAAGCTTGGAGATGCTTGAAGAAGTTGTAGTAGAGGCTGATGCAGCTAAAAATGTGGAAGAAGCTATTACAGGTACTACTCAAATTGTCTCAGAAGAATCAAAGAACATTCCTCTTGTTTTGGGGGAGCGAGATATTTTACAAGTTGCCAAGGCCTTACCAGGAATTTCTTCTGCAGGAGAGGGTGCTACTGGTTTTAACGTACGAGGAGGTAAGACAGACCAAAATTTAATTCTTTTAGATGATGCGGTTATTTATAATCCATCACATTTTTTCGGAATATTTCAAGCCTTAAACCCTTTTACTACAAAAGGAGTTGAAATATTTAAAGGGAATATTCCTGCCGAATACGGGGGAAGATTATCTTCTGTGTTTGATATCGAAACCAAGGATGGAAATCTAGAAAAATTTTCTGGTGAAGCTTCTGTCGGACCTGTTACCGCCAATCTAGCATTAGAGATTCCATTAACTAAAGAAAAATCTTCCTTGGTGGTTGGGGCACGTGGTGCTTATTCAGATTGGATTTTGAAATCATTAGACGAAGAGTCTTTAAAGAATAGTACAGCATCTTTTTATGATGGTATTATAAAATACAATAACAAGGTAAATGAAAACAATGATGTTCGTGCAACAGGTTACTTTAGTAAAGATGCTTTTAGCATTACTTCTGATTCTATTTACAACTATAGTAATCGCGGTTTTTCGGTAAGATGGGATCATAAATTTGATGATAGAAATACTGGTAGTCTAATTCTAGCTAATAGTCAGTATAAATTTAATATTGATTATGACGGGGAGTCTAATAATGACTTTCGGTTGGGTTATAGTATTGATGAGACAGAAATTAAGCTAAGATTTAATTATTTTTTAAATAATAGGCATACCCTTAGTTACGGAATTGCTAGTAAATTATATGGAGTAAATCCGGGTTTTATTTATCCTGAAGGAAACGAATCTGCAATTCAATCTTTATCAATTACAAAAGAAAAAGCATTGGAATCTGCCTTATTTGTATCAGACGAGTTTAAGGTTACAGACAAGCTTATGGTTGATGTTGGTGTTCGTTATTCCTTCTACGCAGCGCTCGGTGAATCTGAACAACGAATTTATGAAGAAGGGGTACCCCGCAATGAAGGCAGTATAATAGATACGGTGCAATATGGAAACAGCGAAATTATTAAAACGTATGGTGGTCCAGAATTACGAGCTTCGGCACGGTATTTTTTGAAACCGGATCTATCACTAAAGGCTAGTTTTAACAACGGTTATCAATTTATACACACACTTTCCAATAACACAACAGTATCACCAATAGATACATGGAAACTTTCAGATACCAATATTAAACCCCAGCGAGGCAATCAATATTCATTGGGTTTATATCAAAACTTAAAAGACAATATGTATGAATTAAGTTTAGAAGGGTATTATAAAACTTCTAAAGATGTGTTAGATTTTAAAACAGGTGCACAAATTTTATTAAATGAAACTATTGAAACCGAGGTGTTGCAAGGGGAAGGTAAATCATATGGAGTAGAATTATTACTGCGTAAAAATAAAGGACGGTTAAATGGCTGGCTAGCTTATACCTATTCTCGATCATTAATAAAATTTGATAGTGAATTTAGTGAGGAGCGTATTAATAATGGCAAGTTTTTTCCTTCCAATTATGACAAGCCTCATGACATAAGTATTATTACCAACTATAAGTTTACCAAGCGCTACAGCATTTCGGCAAATTTTGTTTATCAAACAGGTCGCCCAATTACGTATCCAATTGGTACATATCAATTCAACAATGCTGAGTACGTTTACTATAGTAATAGAAACGAATTTAGAATTCCTGATTATTACAGGTTAGATTTAGGTGTTAATATTGAGGGTAATCACAAAATCAAAAAATTTGCACATAGTTTTTGGACCATTTCGGTCTATAACGTTTTAGGAAGAAACAATCCATATTCCGTCTTTTTTGTAACAGAGGATGGTGGGGTCAAAGCCTTACAAAGCTCTATTTTTTCTATTCCAATACCATCCATTACATATAATTTTAAATTTTAAAGTCGCTGCATTCGTGATAGTTCTAAAAAGACATACGAGATTTTTTTTAATAGGCATTATCACGATGACTTTGTCAGCATGTATTGAGCCTTTTACCGCAGAAACGCAGACTTTTGAGAATGCTTTAGTGGTAGATGCGCTATTGACAAACGAATTAAGGCGGCATACCGTTAAGTTATCAAGGACCTACACCTTTGAATCGGAAGGTCCTATTGCAGAAAGTAATGCTCAAGTCCAGATTTCTGACGATATGGGTAGTAGTTATTTATTTAGGGAAACTGATTCAGGAATTTATACGGCAATAGAAATTTTCAGCGCAATTCCAGGAAGGAGCTATATATTGGATATTACCACATCTGACGGTAAATCATATATTTCTGAATCAGTAATTGCTCCGAAAAACGTTCTAATAACGGATTTATTTGCAGAACGTGTTACCAATGATTTGGGTGAAGAAGGTGTAAGCATTCGTTTAGATAATGAAACCGATACCGATGCTTCAGAACCTACTTTTTTTAGGTACGAATATGAAGAAACCTACAAGATAATTGCACCAAAGTATGATCCCTTCAAATTTGAGGTAATCGATTATACTCCATGTGATGGTAATTTTTATGAAGTAGGTATAAAACCAAGAACAGAAGAACAACGAGTTTGTTATGCTTCCCGCAAATCTGTTGGGATTAAACAGGCCACGACCATCTCCTTGACCGGAAATGAACTTTCAAATTTTTTAGTTCGGTTTATAAATCGTGAAGATTATATTTTATCGCATAGGTATAGTATTTTGGTTAGGCAATACGCTCAAACCCGAAATGCCTATTCTTATTACGAAAGCTTAAATGATTTTTCATCAACAGAAAGTATATTTTCTGATACTCAGCCTGGGTTTTTATTTGGTAATATCTTTTCTAGAAATGATTTAGAAGAGAAAGTTTTAGGCTATTTTGAAGTTTCTTCTGTAAGTGAACAACGAATATATTTTAATTACGTAGACCTTTTCCCAAATGAAGAGCTACCACCATATGCAGTAAATTGCGATATTATTGGTAATCCAGAATTAGTAGGAAGGGGATATCATTGTGACGGAAATGTTTGTGATGGTGCCTGCGAATCACCACTTATTGAGGCTATTTTGGCTGGCATTGTTGTTTTTCATTCGGAAAATGAAAATATTTCTCGTGAAATGCCCGGGCCTTATTTTACATTGCCAAGCCCTTGTGGAGATTGTACCAAATTAGGAAGTAACATAGTACCCGATTTTTGGGAAGAAAAACGAATATGAAGAATTTAATACTTTTTCTGATTTTAATATTGACCTTAACGGGTTGTGTAGAAACCTTTGACATACCCCCAGAAGTTGATGACACTGTATTGAGCGCTACCCTTATCATAGAGGCTACCCTAACCAATGAAATAAAGCGCCAAAAAATTTTATTAAGCAGACCTTCTAATTTTAAGGTTGTTAATGATTTAGATAGTATTTATGATCCAAGGTTTCCGGAAATACCTAAAGAACCAAATTTTAATTATGAGCGAAATGCACAAGTCTCTGTTGTAGATAATCGAGGTAACGAATACGAGTTTGTTGAAACATCTCCAGGTAGCTATCTTTCCACTGATAATTTTGCAGCAGAAAAAGATGTGCGGTATACCTTAAACGTATTAACCAATAAGGGTACAAGCTATGTTTCCAATGCAGAAAGTTTCAGTTCGGTTGGGCAAATAGAGAAATTGTATGCTGAACGAGATTTCAATGTTGATGGTGATGAAGGAGTATTTATTTATTTGGATGGTGGAAGTACAAACGCATCTGACAAGTATTATAGGTATACCTATGAGGACACTTACAAGATAATTGCACCAGAATGGCGTGAAGAAGATTTTGTACTTACAAATTATGATCCTTGTGCTTTACCTACGATAACTTATGACCTGGAAATTGTTAATAGGGATAATGAAGAAGGAAAAGTATGCTACAAAACTGACTATTCAAATACAATAATCCAAAATAGTACCGTCGGTCTACAGGAAAATAGGGCTGTAGGTTTTCCTGTTCGGTTTGTAAATCGAGATAATTATATAATTTCACATCGGTACAGTATTCTTGTGAAACAATATTTGCAATCTGTAGATGCCTATAATTATTACAGAACTTTGGAAAGTTTTGGCTCTACTGAAAACATTTTTTCATCTGTTCAGCCAGGGCTTCTAACCGGTAATATTAAAGCTGAAAATGACGATAATGCCCAAGTTGTGGGATATTTTGAGGTAGCATCTGTCACAGAAAAGAGGGTTTATTTTAATTATGAAGACTTATTTCCAGAGGAACCCTTGCCAGCTTATGCTGTTAATTGTTTTCCATTTTCGCCGCCTTTAGAACATCCATCGTATTGTTTTACAGGCGAAATAATGTGGCCTTGCCCTATTTCAATTGTAGAAGGCGTAAATGTAAATCTATTGGCGTATTATGGTGAAAATACTGAGGGAATTGGAGCTTGTCCTGGTCCCTATTTAACCACCTTTAGAGCATGTAGTGACTGTACCGTTTTAGGAGATTCAGCCATACCTAATTTTTGGGAAGATTAATTTAAAGTTTATATGAAAAATAGTATAATTGCTCTTTTTTTGTTTTTAATGCAGTTTGGGGGTATTCGTGCACAATATGTTATTGAAGATAGTGGAGGGCTCGAAACGCTTAAAAAACTGCCGCTAGAAAAGATATACCTTCATTCTAATTCTTCATTGTTTTTCCCTGGTGAATACCTTTATTACAGTATGAATTGTATCAATGCTATGACCAATAGGTTGAGTACAATTAGTAGGGTTGGTTATGTAGAATTAATAGATGAAAATCATAAGAGTTTATTTAAACAAAAAGTGCTTTTAGCTGGAGGCAAAGGACAAGGTGATTTTTTTATTCCGGTTACATTTCCTTCAGGTAATTATAAATTGATTGCCTATACCCATTGGATGAGGAATGCTGGGGTATCTCAATTCTACCAAGATGATATTGTGATAATTAATCCGTACCAAATAGACCAAGAAAATTTACTTAATAAAAAAGAGGAAACTATTATCTTAGATGCTGTTCAAGAAGATACTACTGAATTTCAGTTAACAGACAAATCAATAGAGTTGCAGACATCAAAAACTATTTTTGGTAAACGTGATAGGGTTTCTCTCATTCCAAGAAATTATAAAGGTTCATTAGGTTATGGAAATTATTCTATTAGTGTGCGCCTTAAAAATGATTTAGGTGTAAAGCCAGCTATGAGCGCTTCATACTTTGGTGATAAGTATCTGACTAGCACCAAAACATTACCTAAAAACATTAATGATTCCATCTATTTACCAGAACAACGGGGAGAATTATTTTATGGGCGTGTTTTAGAAAAGGAAGATATTCCCGTTGTAAATGAAACTGTCATAATTTCTATTCCCGGAAATGATTTTCAGTTAAAATCGGCCATAACCGATAAATCTGGTAGCTTTTACACCTATGTAAATAAACCGTATTCAGCTTCGACTATAATAGCTCAGACCATCGAAAAGGATGCTAAGAAAATGGTTCTGTTAATCGATAAGCCTGAGATAGAATTTGAAACTCTTGAATTCAGCGACTTTATCATCAATAGTAAAATGGAGAAAGCAATTGTAGAACGTAGTGTTTACAACCAAGTAGAAAATGCATTTTATAGTGCTAAGCCCGATTCTATTTTGTCTAACGCAGCAATAGATCCTTTTGATGGTGGTAGTCCAGAAATTATTAATCTAGATGAGTTTACAAGGTTTCCAACAATAAGAGAAACATTGGTTGAATTAGTGCCTAATGTTTGGGTGAAAAAACTTGATAATGATAGTTATACTTTTTGGGTTAGGGAAAAATTAGAGAAATATGAAATAGAATTTGAATCAGACCCTCCTTTGGTTTTGATTGATGGGGTATTTGTACAAGATCATACTGCTATATTGAATTTTAATGCACGACTAGTTGATAGAATTAGTATTCTTAGAGATCCTTTAGTACTTGGAGATAAAAAGTACTTGGGTATGGTGGTAATAGAAACTAAAGAAGGTGATTATCTAAATAGGATAATAGATAATAATATGGCTATAAATGATTTAGAAAAACCCACTAGTCTAAAGAATTATTTTAATCAGTCTTACGGAACGGAAAATATGGAGAAGTTTAAAAATATTCCAGATTTTCGTAGTCAATTATATTGGAATGCTAATATCACTATTGACCAAAATAGTAATGAGAAAAACTATGAATTTTATACCTCAGATGTTGCTGGAGAATATGAAATAGTGTTAGAAGGTTTTACGACCTATGGTAAACCCATAACCGTAAAAAAAACGATTACAATAGAATAGTTTAATACTTTTTGATATCAATTACCTCTTAAAATTAAAAAGTACTATTTTTAGTGTTAAACACTAATAATGCTTACAAAAGTTTATGGTAGTGCAGTTTTTGGCGTAGAGGCAACGACAATAGTTGTTGAGGTAAATATAGATAAGGGTATTGGATATCATTTAGTAGGTCTACCCGATAACGCAATTAAAGAGAGTAATTACCGAATTGCTGCCGCCCTACAGAACAACGGGTATAAAATTCCGGGTAAAAAAATCACTATTAATATGGCTCCTGCAGATCTTCGTAAAGAAGGATCTGCCTATGACCTTACATTGGCAATAGGTATTCTTGCAGCTTCTAATCAGATTAAATCTGAGAATATTGAGAAGTACATTATAATGGGAGAACTTTCCTTAGACGGCGGACTACAGCCCATAAAAGGCGCATTACCTATTGCTATCAAAGCTCAGGAGGAAGGTTTTACAGGTTTTATACTCCCTACGGCAAATGCAAAAGAAGCCGCAATTGTTGGTGATTTGAAAGTATACGGAATTGATAATATTAAGCAAGTCATAGAATTTTTTGATAAGGGAACACCGCTTGAGCAAACTATAATAGACACACGTGAAGAGTTTTATAAAAACCTTGATTTTCCTGAGTTTGATTTCTCAGACGTAAAGGGACAAGAAAGTATAAAGCGCTGTATGGAGATTGCAGCAGCAGGCGGACATAATGTTATTTTAATTGGTCCTCCCGGTGCAGGTAAAACCATGCTAGCAAAAAGACTTCCATCTATTTTGCCACCCATGACATTGCATGAAGCTTTAGAGACAACTAAAATTCATAGTGTTGTCGGTAAGATTAAGAATATGGGTTTAATGAGTCAACGGCCATTTAGAAGTCCACATCATACGATATCAGATGTAGCTTTAGTTGGTGGTGGGTCATATCCACAGCCTGGTGAAATTTCCCTTTCCCATAATGGCGTATTATTTTTAGATGAATTACCAGAATTTAAACGAGGCGTTTTAGAGGAGCTGAGACAACCTTTAGAAGATAGGGAGGTAACGATATCACGAGCACGCTTTACGGTAACCTACCCCAGTAGTTTTATGTTAGTGGCTAGTATGAACCCTAGTCCGGGTGGTTATTTTAATGACCCAGATGCACCAGTAACTTCTTCGCCTGCAGAAATGCAACGATACTTAAGTAAAATTTCAGGTCCGTTATTAGATCGTATCGATATTCATATTGAAGTTACGCCGGTACCTTTTGAAAAATTATCAGAAGAACGGAAAGGTGAGGGGAGTGTTGAAATACGAAAACGAGTTACATCAGCTCGTGAAATACAAACATTACGTTTTTCTGATTTAGAGAATGTGCATTATAATGCACAAATGAATACCAAACAAATTCGTTTGTATTGCAAATTAGACGAAAAATCGAAGTCCCTTTTAAAAAATGCTATGGAGCGATTAAATCTTTCCGCTCGTGCATATGACAGAATATTAAAAGTAGCGAGAACAATTGCAGACCTTGGCGGCGATTCAAATTTGAATGGTGATCATATTTCTGAAGCTATACAATATAGAAGTTTAGATAGAGAAGGTTGGTTGGGGTAGATTAACAAAATTCTATCCATGACATTTACTGAATTTACTTTCGGTAAATAGTCTTTGTTTGGTATTACGGAAGAATTTAACCATCTGAAGAAATATTTTTAGAATTTTTTTTTGACTAAGATTTTTAATTTAATCTTTGACTAGTACTGTAAATACGATTTCTCCAAAAGCATATTTTTAATACTTTCCAGTGCTATTTTTAGATAGTATTTGATGATGTATTGTTTAGAAAAATTTAATCATTTGAAGTAATGTTTCGCAGTTGTCTATACAAATTAATATATCATGAATCAGACGAATAAGTAGTTGATAGACAATGTTTTAATCTGATTTATATTTTATATAAAGATAGACATTGTGGTGGTTAAGTGGAGTTTCAACCCCTGCTTTTAACGCTTATAAT
>CAXBIJ010000137.1:0-9171 GCA_963975675.1 uncultured Maribacter sp.
AAATATCGGCAACATGAAAAAAGTAATCGTCATATTCTCAATTTTATTAATGGGCTGTTCTTCTATAAGTTTAGTAGAAAATTGGAAGAATCCAGATATCGTGTTATTCAATGCCAATAAAGTATTATTGGTAGGTATGACACAGAGTGCAGAAACCAGAGAAAATTTTGAAAGTCTTCTTAAAAAAGAATTTACAAAAAGAAATGTTGAGGCATGGCGTAGTGTTGATATTTTCGATTTAACACTTACCGATTCAAAAAAAACCGAAAAGGAATTAGATGAAGTTGAACAAAGCCTATTAGATAAGGATTTTGATGCCATTCTTTTGACTAAAATTACGGGTTCTGAAAATCGTGAAAACTTTATGAAATCTATATCTAGATGGGATGATCATCAATCTCGTTTTAATGACGATTATTTAGAACATCAAGGTATTTACTATGATGATAATTATTATGAGAAATTTACGGTTTACCATGCTGAAACCACCTTATATTGTATTTGCGAGGGAAAAGATAGAGCGATGATATGGAGAGGCGTCATCGATATCACTGACCCTAATAATGTCGAAAAAGCCATTAAAGATTATATAAAATTAGTCATTGTAGCAATGGAAGACCAAGATTTAGTTTTCACATCACAGGTTGATTAATTACCTAGTTCAAAATAGTGGACTTAAAACTTTGCCAACGCCTTCTTTTAATTTTTTAACCCAAGGCCTTTGAATAAATTCATCATAAATTAATTCATTACTACCCATACAATCTTGTAGAAAATCTTCTTTTAGAAGCTTAGCGAATTCTTTATTATACATTATCGCGTTTACTTCATAATTTTGTTCAAAACTACGGTCATCTAAATTGGCCGTGCCAATGGAAGAAACAGCATCATCACTTACCATAATTTTACTATGTAAAAATCCGTGAGGAAAAAGAAAGATTTTAATTCCGGCTTTTAAAAATAATTCGAAATAGGAATGCACAGACCAGCTTACTACCTTATTGTCTATATTTTCAGATACTAAAATCCGTACATCAACACCACTAAGTGCAGCTGTAAGCAATGCACGTATTAAGGCTTGTCCTGGAATTATATATGGATTAGTTATATAAATATATTTCTTGGCCATATTAATCATCGAAAAATAGGTTTGCTCTAAAACGGGAAAATCATCATCAGGACCACCAGCCACAATTTGCACTAATTCATCTGACGTAGTAGAAGTTTTAGTTTCTATATACTGTAAAGGTTGTAATACCACCGTACTTACTAAATACCAATCGGTCATAAAAACTTGGTCAAGATGATGAACAGAAGCACCTTCTAACCTTAGATGCATATCATGCCATTTACCCAATCCTATTTGTCCTTTCAAATACTTATCAGATATATTGATACCGCCCGTAAAGGCAACTTCACTGTCAACCACAATTATTTTTCTATGATTTCTAAAGTTTATTGAAGAAAAATAACGTCCGAATTTAAAGGGTAAGAACGGATAAACCTCAACCCCTATTTCGGTTAACTTTTTTAAATACTTTTTACTAAGTGTAAAACTACCTATACCATCATAAATCATTCTAATGACAACGCCTTCTGCTATCTTTTTTTCAAACAATGCCAATAATCTATCTGCCAGTTCTCCTTCTTCAAAAATATAGTACTGAATATGTATTTTAATCTGGGCATTCTCTAATGCATTAAAAATAGCTTTAAACGTAGTTCTACCATCTTTTAACAATTGTAATTTATTGTTTGGTGTTGGAGGAAAATGAGAAGTCTTATAGCAATGGGTCATCAATTTTCGATATCTCCCATTAAATGCGCTTACATGTTCTGAATTTGGTCTAGGTAATTTATTAAACAAGTCTTTTTTTAACTGTATTAATTTATTCTTTCTTCTATTTCTGCCGAATAACAAATACAAAAAAATACCCCCGATAGGAATAGCGAAAATTGCCATAAGCCAAGCTAAACTTTTAGTAGGTTTAGCTCCATGTATAATAATGGATATCACTATAACCACGGTCAAAACAATATAAATACCAACAAAAATTGCTGTCCACATAGAATTTCAATTTAAAATGGAATTTATATTCCATTTGAATATAACCAAGATTCAATCACAAAGTACCATTTGAAAGGATAATAGTTACTAAAGTGAAGTTGTTCAACTAAGCAAAAATCAATATAAAAACACCAACTAATATCAATAAACTAACAACTTACTAAGCTTAGACAATTGATTGGTCTACAATACGGCCATCTTCCATTTGTATTATATAATCGGTTCGTTTAGCAAAATCTTCATCATGAGTAACAACCAGAAGTGAGAGTCCCTCCTCCTCTTTTAACTGCTTAAAAATATTAAAAACATTCTCAGAATTATAGCTATCTAGATTACCTGTTGGTTCATCACCCATAAGAATAGAAGGATTATTGATTAATGCCCTTGCAATGGCAACACGTTGTTTTTCACCACCAGAAATACGAGACGCTTTTTGCTTAGCCAATTGCTCTATACCTAACATTTTTAATTTTTGAATGGCATCATGTTCTATTTCATTAACAGATTTTCGTGCCAATTTTTTAGCAGGGAGCATTACATTCTCTAGCACACTAAATTCAGATAATAAATAATGGAATTGAAAGACAAAACCAATATGTTCATTTCTAATTCTTGACAATTCTGTAGATAACCTTCCCGTTACTAATTCATTATTTAAGTATAATTCGCCAGTATACTCGGTATCCATCGTAGAAAGTATGTATAATAAGGTAGATTTTCCTGACCCTGATTTCCCCATTATGGATGCAAACTCACCTTGGTTTATCGCAAACGAAATATCTTTTAAAACATGAAAATCTTTAGGTTTTAGAAAATGTTTATTAATGTTTTTTGCTTCTAATACTTTATCCATCTTCATTATTCTTAAGTTCCTCTAATGATTTTTACCGGATCTATACGTCTAGCTTTATTGGAAGGAAGCCAACCTGCTATAAATGTTGAAACCAATGCAAAAACAATCCCTATTACATAGTACACTACGTTAAAATTTACAGGATAAGTAGTAATAGTGGGTAGGGCCTCGGTCTCAAAAGGCACCCTATCAATAAGTACAGATAGAACATAACCTAAAATTAACCCAAGAATTCCACCAATTACACCTATAATCATGGCTTGACTCATAAAGATAAGCTGTACATCTCTACCAGAAAATCCCGTTGCTTTTAACATAGCGATATCTTTCATTTTCTCATAAATGAGCATATTTAGAATATTATAAATTCCAAATCCTGCTACAATTAGCAACGTTATAGATACTGCATAGGTAATTAAATTTCGAATATTAGAACCTGTTTCAAATTGGGCGTTCGCCTCGTTTATATCTGTAGCCTTAACATCAAATTGTTTTTCTAAAATTTGAGCTAAGGCAGGGGCATCATCTATAACATTCAGTTTAATATTGATATCTGTAACGTAATTCTGTGCTTCGCCTAAAATTCGCTGCACGGTTTTTAAATTACAAAAGCTTTGTACATTATCTATATCGGCAATACCGCTTTGATAAATACCAACAATTTTAAGAGGGAAAATTGCTCCACGAACAGTACTTACTTGAACCCTATCGCCTACTGATAAAGACATTTTACTTGCAAGGCCAGAACCCAATAAAATACCATTATCAGTACTTTTCAATTCCTCAGGAGAACCTTCGATAATATAGTCTCGCATGTTCGACAATCTGGTTTCTTCCATAATATCAACACCTACCAAAATACCTCCTAATTCTATAGTCCCAGATAAATAGAATATTTGTGCGCGCACTTGTGGCGTTGCTCCCTTTACATTATCCTTTTTTTTCAAATAGTTAAGAATAGGAAGTGCATTATGAATTTTCTGCTGTCCCTGCTTTGGTTTAATAGAGCTTATCATATGAACAGCGTTATCAAAATCTGTATATAACGATATGGGCTGGTCAATTGTAGGCTCTATTTCATTATATAAGTGAATATGGGGTGTTTGGTTTAAAATTAGGTTATCTAACATGGTATTTAGACCTGTCATAAAACTAACCAAGGTAATATAAGCACCAATACCAAAAGTAACGCCTAATGAAGCGGTTGCGGTAGATTTCATCTTGGTAAGAAGATGCGTTTTTGCAATATTTAATATGACCATCCAGTTAATCATTCCTTTGGCTTTAATAGCAACGTTGTTTCTGAAATACCAGAAATAATCTCAACCCTTTCTAAATTTTGAAAGCCAACTTTAACTTGTACAATACCGTCCTCAGTTTCTACTTTATCTCCATTTAAAAGATATTCTCTTGGTATGGTAAGAGCATTCTCTATTTCTGCAATTACAATATTACCTTCACCTGCTAAACCTGGATATAGTATTGAAGGGGTTTTTGAAAAAATCGCCTCAATTTTAAAGGTCTGAGAGCGCTCATCTTTTTGAGGATATATTTTGCTAACCCTAGCGGTAAATACTTCCTTAGGATACGCATCTAATGTAATTAATGTTAGCTGGTCAACTCTTATCTTAATTATATCTACCTCATCTATCAGCATTACTATTTTAAAATTCGAGGCACTACCAATAGCTCCTAAAGGTTCTAAGGTATTTACAAGTTCACCTGGTTCTTTAAATAGTGCATATACTCTTCCATTAATTTTGCTGTTAACCGTGTAATCATCTGTAATTATTTTCGTGGTTGTATAGCTATTTTTAGCCTGTGCCATTTTTGTTTCTAAATCATATTTGGTACGGGCATATCTAGCCCTTTGTTGTTTTAGCTGATTAGCTGATAGCTCATAGGCTAACTTTCTTGTATCAAACTCTGCTTTAGACCCAATGTTTTGCTCCCAAAGACGCTTTTGCCTACTAAAATTAATAGAATCATTATTAAATTTTAGTCTAGCCGAGTAGATTTCATCTTCAATCTCCTTTAATATGGCAGCATTCCCTTGAAAGTTTTCTTTAGACTGCTGCAGTGACAAATAGGCGTTATCTGCATTTAATTTTGGGGCACGGTCATTAATCTTTAGAAGCGCATCGCCCTTGTGTACCAAATCTCCTTCTTCGACTAAGTTATCCTCTAAAATACCAGCAACAACGGCATAAATTTGATATAAACTATCTGGCTGTATAGTAGCAGAAGCATAAACAGATGATGTTAGCTTCGTTTTTTGAGGAAGTACTTTTTCTCGGTCTTGACCACAAGAAAAGCAAAGTAGAAAAAGTAACCAGATTTTCAAATTTTGCATAAATAGTTGATTGTAATTCCTCAAATTAAATGGAAAATTTCAAGGAATACTATGAGTAAAATCATATACCAAAAAATTAAGGATAAGAAAACATTAGCGTATTTTTAGTAAAGTAATCACAATTTCAGCAAGCTATTTTTGAACCTCAAAACAAAACTATTCAGAGTACCATATCAGTTACTCTGGCATATTATAAATAATAGGTATTTACCACTTTACATACCTTTAAATTAAAACATTATTAGCTTTTTTAATTGAAGTAAAACGTGCTCTTAGATAGGTTAGTGATCAGGGTTCTAGATAGAAAGAATTATTTGTCACTATAGCTCCCTTTTTATTTTAAAAATTACTTTTCGTCTTATCAAACATCTTAATATAATTCTAACAGACTGATACAATCGAAATTTATAATTGTAATCTAGCTAACAATTACCTATAATCAGTTGCGTGCTTTTAAATATGACTTATATCATAAATAACGTTCATAATTTCAGATAGCTTTGAAATAGAAGGTAGTATAAGGCTAATATATTGTGAAATGCATTGCTTTAAAATGATTTAGCTGATAGTAAATAACAATGGTTTTTTGAGTTGGTTTTTTAAATTTATATAACAATCAAAACATAAATGGCCATTTTAAAATTTCCATCACAAAAGGAAATCAAGAGCTATGCTTTTAGGTGCCATAGGTTTTGCACTATCTGCCCAATTAGGATTTTATAGTGTCATATCCATATTTAGAAATGATTAGTTTTAATTGAACGATTTACATGAACGAATATCAAAGTATAAGCGAAGCATTAGACCCCTATATTTTAGGAGTTTTCATAAGTATGGGTATTGGTCTAATTTTAGGATTGGAACGGGAATACACTAATCTTAAGCGTGAAAGCGGATTTGCAGGCATTCGCGCCTTTCCCATTGTCGCAATTTTGGGCTTTACACTAGGTAGCCTTACCGTATTGTTTTCTTTTTGGTTGTCAATTATAGGTTTAGGAACTTTTATTCTTTTTTTGGGGTTCAATAACTTTTATAAAGAAGAATATAATTTTAATCGAAGTTTTACGACCAATTTAGCCCTTATTGCCACCTTTGTACTAGGTCTTATGGTATCAGCAGAATACTACCGTAATGCTGTGGCAACAGCAGTCATCATCGTCACTTTACTTTCACTAAAGACACGATTTCATTCAGTAATAAGTAATATTACTTCTGAAGAGCTTTTTGCTTTTGTGAAATTTTCTATTATAGCTCTTTTAATATTGCCATTTTTACCCAATAACAACTATGGCCCAAATGATTTAATAAATCCGTTTGAAATAGGTTCCATCATTGTTATAGTCTCTTTCCTAAACTTTATCGGCTATTTTTTAGTCAAATTTGTAGGTTCTAAAAAAGGTATTCTATTAACCGCTATCCTAGGCGGATTAATATCAAGCACTGCTGTTGCATGGAGTTATGCTTCTAGAAGTATTGAATCTCCAGAACTATCAAAAAAATATGCTGCTGGTATAGTTATCGCCTCGGCCATCATGTTTCCAAGACTTGCCTTTTTAATCTATATATTCAACAATACTCTTTTAACGTATTTAGCATTACCATTTGGTATTTTCACATTGATATGCTTAATCGTTTCTTTGATTTTAATAAAAGATAACACTGATAAACCCGAAACAGATATTAAACTAGGAAACCCAATGAACCTTCTTAATGCACTTGGTTTTGGTGTAATCTATGTAATTATTCAATTGGCAGTTTTTTATAGCAACAAATTATTTGGAGAAAGTGGTTTGTATTATTCTGCATTAATCGCTGGGTTAGCAGATACAGATGCAATAACTATAAGTTTGGCCAAATTTGCTTTGGAAGGAGAAAAATTAAAACTTACTTCATCTGTAATTGTAGCAGCTACTTTGAGTAATATGCTAGTAAAATTAGGAATTACTGTATTTAAAGGGTCTAAAATTACTGGTAAATTGGTTGGTTATACCTTTGGCAGTATTATTATAATCGGAATTTTATTTTCTTTTATTAATCACTAATAATCTTATTGTATTTCGGAGGATATTATTGATTTCAGAATACAAATATTTAGTTTTTTACTAAAAAAAAGGTGTTATTACTTTCCTTCTATTAACTATTTAAACTCCAATAAACTTCATTCCCAAAACCCTCAAAAACAAAAAATGAACTGCTTCCACAGTTCACTTACCAATTCAATAGGAATGGCACACTTTTTTCGGTTGCCTAAATCGTTGCTCAGAGTGGCTATACGCTACCCTATATCCTGATTTTTACAATCCATTCTTGTAAATTTTTCCGTTCTTCATAATTAGTTTCAGATATTTTTCAGGATGGGCAATAATTTCTATGTCATCCAATGGATTACCATTGTATATCAGTAAATCTGCATAGGCCCCAACTTCTATAACACCTAATTTACCTTCAGTATAAGGATTGATTTTTCCAGATAAAGAAAGTAATCTAGCGTTTCCAGATGTTGCCTGCTTCAATATTTCCAAAGATGAAAACCATTTAGTACGAGCACTAAACTCTTTCAACGCATAAGATTCATAGCCTAAATCACCATAGGCATCAGAACCAAAACCTACATTAATGTCATATTTTTTAGCCAGTTTAAAAACAGTATCGGTTCCTTCCAATGCTGGTTTTATTTTTTTATACAAAGCCTCAGGAATAGAATCTTTACCAGGTACCCAAAAACTCGCTGGGGCTTCCGTCCAGAAAGCTTGTGGTACCAACCAAGCACCTTTTTCTTTAATCAGTTTAACTGTTTCCTCGTTAATTAAATGTCCATGATCTAAACATTTTACTCCTGCATTTAAAGCTCGAATAGCCCCTTTAGATTCATAAATATGGACAGCTACATAGGTGTCCCAATCAGCAGCAGCCTGAACAATCGCCTCAAGTTCTTCTGAAGTAAACTGAACCGAATGTATGGGGTCAAAATCAGAAGCGATGCCGCCGCCTGCCATCACTTTTAGTTGCGTAGCTCCTTTTCGCAGGTTTTCTCTTGACGCCTTTAATACTTCGGGCACACCATCAACTACATAAGACCAACCTAAAGCATCTGAAGCATGTATTTGACCTCCTGATAATTGAACACTTAGTTCATTAGCACTGCGCATATCACCATGGCCTGATGTTTGACTTATATAAGCTCCTGAAGGATAAATACGTGGGCCTATTATTAAGCCTTCATCTATGGCTCTTTTAATTCCGAAAACAGGTCCACCTAAATCACGAACCGTTGTAAAACCCAACATTAGAAAATTCTCAGCTGCTTTGGCCGTTCTAATTGAGGTGTACATCCAATGAGCCTCATTTCTGGTCTCTCTATTACTCATAGTGGCAGATAAATGAACATGCGCATCTGATAGACCTGGTATAAGTGTTTTGCCACCCCCATCAATAACGACAGCATCATTATCCTCTGGTATGCTCTTCCCGACTTTTATAATTAGATTTTCTTGAATAAGAACACTATTATTCTTAGAAAGTTTGTCACTACTTCCATCCCAGACATTGACATTTTTAATTAGAATTTTATGTTGTGAATACGCAGTAAAACTGATAACAAAAAAAAGGAGCGCTGAAAATATGGTTCTCATAATGCTATTGTTATAATTAATATTTTCGAATCTAAATAAAAAAGGTAGCCTTTTCTATTAATAGCTCAATTTTTGTTTTTTCATAGCACGGCGATAATTCATTGCCACAGCGTCAAATTTTAAATGTAACTCTTCTGTAAAATCAAAAGGTACCTGCTCGGGCCGCTGTGATTCAACAATACGTTTATCTTGGTCGAAAATAACTTGTTCAAAATCTTGTAGAATTGTATCAGGCTCGTCATGATCATAATTTCGACCTATAATA
>CAXBIJ010000138.1:0-9154 GCA_963975675.1 uncultured Maribacter sp.
TAAAATACTTGATGGCTTCAAAAATTGCAAATCCAGTAATGATTGTATTAAAAATACTATAGAACACATTCACATGCAATCCTAGCAGAGATAATATTAAAAAGTAAGCAATTAAACACCCGCTAGCTGCAACTCCAAATCGAATAGGTAAGGCATAGTTATTCATTTTTTTATAAATATTTTTGTTTAGACATTTAAAGTAATGAATAAACAACAATAACTTTGATAAAAATTGTTAAAGAATACATATCTTGAGGATTGTTCTTACAAAATGGCTTTTTGACGTAACAAAACGACAATAAAACATACTAATGGTTCAGAACATTTAAATAAACTCATTAAACATTAACTAAATGAAAAACAAACTACTACTGGTCACGGCCATACTATTTAATGGAATTTTAGCCTTCGCACAAGAGGTTAATTTTGAAGAGTATGACTTAAATAATGGCCTTCACGTTATTTTACATCAAGACAAAACGGCTCCAATTGTTACAACATCGGTCATGTATCATGTAGGAGGAAAAGACAGGACAGAAGGTAGAACCGGGTTTGCCCATTTTTTTGAACACTTACTTTTTGAAGGTACCGAAAATATCGAAAAAGGAAAATGGTTTGAAATAGTAGCATCCAATGGCGGTTCGAACAATGCGAACACTACTCAAGATCGCACATATTATTACGAAGTATTTCCATCAAACAATTTGCAATTAGGGTTATGGATGGAATCTGAACGTATGTTGCATCCTATAATCGACCAAGGTGGAATAGATACCCAAAACGAGGTTGTAAAAGAGGAAAAAAGATTCCGCTACGATAATTCTCCTTATGGACAATTTCTACCTGTTTTAGGTAAAAATTTGTTTGAAAAACATCCTTATAAAGATCCTAATATAGGTTATATGGAAGATTTGGATGCTGCAACCTTAGATGATGTAATTGCCTATAATAAAAAATACTACGTTCCAAATAACGCGGTTCTTGTAGTAGCAGGCGATATTGACTTAGGAGAAACAAAAAAGATGGTCAAAGATTATTTTGGTTCTATTCCAAAAGGTGAGAATATTACAAGAAACTACCCTAAGGAAACACCAATAACTGAACAGAAAACCGCAAAATTCTATGACTCTAATATTCAAATACCTGCATCTATGATTGCTTATAGAACACCAGGGTTTAAAGAAAGAGATGCATATGTTTTAGATATGATATCTACCTATTTAAGTGATGGGCCGTCATCAAAATTATACAAGAAAATGGTTGATGACCAAAAGCAAGCTTTACAGGTCGGCGCATTCAATATCTCACAGGAAGATTATGGAATGTATGTTGTGTTTGGTCTTCCAGTTGGAGAAACCACCTTAAAAGTACTTACAACAGAAATGGAAGAAGAAATTGAAAAAGTGAGAACCACCTTAATTTCAGAAAAGGATTACCAAAAAATACAGAACAAATTTGAAAATCAATTTGTTAATTCAAATTCTAACGTTGAAGGTATAGCCAATTCCTTGGCTAGATACTATTTATTATACGGTGACACATCATTAATCAATAAAGAAATTGACATCTATAGGTCTATCTCAAGAGAAGAAATTAAAGAAGTAGCTAGTAAATATTTGAACCCAAACCAAAGACTAGTGCTTGAATATTTACCAGAAGAAAATACAGCAAACTAAAAAAATATGAAAAAGACATACATACTACTCATAGCATTTTTTACGGTCCTAGCAGCACAGGCACAAGTAGACCGAACTGTAATGCCAAAACCAGGGCCAGCTCCAGAAATTAATTTAAGTAATCCAGAAAGTTTTCAATTAAATAACGGCCTTAAGGTTATGGTTGTTGAAAACCATAAACTGCCGAGAGTATCCATACAACTTACTATAGACAACCCTCCTATTTTAGAAGGTGATAAAGCAGGAGTTAGTAGTCTAACGGGCAGTCTTTTGGGTAATGGCTCAACTAATTTAGCAAAAGATGAATTCAATGAAGAAATCGATTTTTTAGGTGCCAGATTAAGTTTTGGCTCACAAAGTGCCTTTGCAAGCTCCCTTTCCAAATATTTTCCTAGAATGATGGAATTGATGGCAGATGCAGCTATTAACCCCAATTTTACACAAGAGGAATTTGAAAAGGAGAAAAACAAATTAATCACAGGACTTAAAACGGAGGAGAAAGATGTAGCTACTATTGCCGGAAGAGTTCAACGAGCATTAGCCTATGGCAAGGACCATCCTTACGGCGAATTCACTACAGAAGCCACAGTAAATAATGTAACTCTTTTAGATGTAGTAACTTTCTATAGAGATTATTTCGTACCAGCTAACGCTTACTTAATAATAGTTGGAGATGTATCATTAGAAGAGGTAAAAGAAATGACCGAAAAGTTTTTCACGCCTTGGACCAAAGCAGTTCCTCCAAGTTTTAGTTACACCAGTCCTAAAAATGTTCCAAATACGCATATCAACTTCGTGGATATGCCCAATGCAGTTCAATCTGAAATAGCGGTGCAAAATGTTGTTGAATTAAAAATGAAAGATGCAGACTATATCCCTGTCTTAGTTGCCAATCAAATTCTTGGTGGAGGTGGAGAAGGTAGATTGTTTTTAAATTTACGTGAAGACAAAGGATACACCTATGGTTCTTATTCATCCATTAACGATAACAAATACGCAGCATCAAGGTTTAGGGCCACTGCCTCTGTCAGAAATGCGGTAACGGATAGTTCTGTAGTTGAAATTCTAAAAGAAATAGATCGCATCAATACAGAACCTGTAAGTGAAAAAGAATTAAAAAATACCAAAGCCAAATATGCTGGTCGTTTTATCATGGCTTTAGAAGACCCTCAAACTATTGCACGTTATGCTTTAAATATTGAAACAGAAGATCTACCAAAAGATTTTTATAAAACTTATTTGGAAAGATTGGACAAAGTTACTATTGAGGATGTCCAAAATGCCGCTCAAAAATATTTTAATTCATCTAACGCCAGAGTAGTGGTGACTGGCAAAGGAAGTGAAGTATTAGAGAATCTTGGAAAAGTTACCTATAAAGGAAACAACCTTCCAGTTTTATTTTATACCAAAACAGCTGAAAAAACAGAAGCGCCGAATTATGAAGCTGCTATACCTGAGGGGTTAACTGCCATAGCTATTATTGAAAAATACATTGAAGCCATTGGAGGTAAAGAAAAATTAGAAGCCGCTAAATCTTACGCCATGACATCTGCTGCCGAAATGCAAGGAATGAAACTTGAGCTAGAAATGAAGAAAACCACCAAAAATCAATTTATGCAAGATGTAAAGATGATGGGTAATTCGATGAGCAAGCAAGTACTAAATGGTGATGGCGGTTATATGGTAGCGCAAGGTCAACGTAAAGATCTGTCAGAAGAAGAAGTCATAAAAATTAAAGAGGAGGCCGCTATTTTTCCTGAACTAAACTACGCGACGCTTGAAGGAATAACTTTAGAAGGCATGGAAATGGTTGGCGACAATGATGCATATAAACTAAAGGTAAACGACAATAAATTGGCCTTTTATGATGTTAAAACCGGACTAAAATTACAGGAGGTTAACATAACCGAAATGCAAGGACAGCAAATGACAAGCACTTTTAACTTTGAAAACTACCAGGAAGTAGACGGAATTTTATTTCCATTTAAATTAATTCAAACAATGGGACCTCAAAATTTTGAATTCATAGTTTCTGAAATTAAAATTAATGATGGCGTTTCGGCTGTTGATTTTGAATAAAATTTTAATACATAAGAATAAAAATACCCGCCATTAAGCGGGTATTTTTTATTTAAAAATTATTTTCTACTCTGCTATTTTTGTGATTTTAGCCTCCCCTATTATCAGACCCATGTCTACTTCAGGATCACCTGAATAACTTACATTAGTTTCACCATAACAAGTTACTTTTAAACGGTCTGATACTTTTACCCTAAAATTGCTTTCACCATATGCTGTGATTTTAGTTTCCTCTGCGTTCATGCCAACCGTATTCACTTCACTTTCACCATAAGCCCTAAATACTTGTCTTGAAATTTCACCTTCTGCAATCTCTAAATAACTACTACCGTATATAGCTACTGTTAACTCATCGATTGAAACCGAATTAAAATATACTTTCGCCTCACCATAAAGAGACATTTTAAAATCATCTGCAGTTAACAGGTTTTTACACCTTACTATTTCTTCACCCCTTATAGACAAATTTTCAAGTTTTTTATACGTTACGGTAACGGTTGCCATGGTACCATTATACAAAGACTTATTTCCTCTCCATTTATCATTTGAAACACGTTCAGATTTCGTTACTACTTTAGCACCGTCTAAATATACACGCAATGTTCTACCTTCAACCTCAACATTAATTTTATCTAACGAAACCTTTGTATTGTCAACAACTACACTCTCATCTGAACCTTCAACAAGATTGACTTCAATATGCGGGCTTACAATTAATTTATCAAATGATTTAACGGAATATGTTTTTTCTTGAGCCTGAATTACGCCTACAATAAATACAAAAGTTAAAGCGGTAAAAATTAATTTTTTCATGAGTTCTAGTTTTTAATCTAATTACTTCTGTTTAAAGACAAGACTATATTTAATTTGTTACAGTTAATTTCAGTTTGTCTATACTATCAATTACTTCCTGCGATTTACTAACCATACCCCGAACAAAATAATAAGACCGCCCAATAACTGAATAACAGAAATGCGCTCACCATCTAAAAAGCCCCACAATACGGCTACAAGAGGTATTAAATAGGTTACAGATGCTGCAAAAACCGGACTAGATAGCTTGATTAGCTTATTAAATAAAATGTTTGCCAATGCTGTACCCAATAATGCCAATGCTAATAGATACCATACAGCTTGCTGCATGGCAACATTATCTACAAAATGACTGAAAACTCCTGAATAAATAAGCAAAATTAAAGCTGGAAAAAAAGCTACGCCAAAACTTGCAGTTGTTACCGCCAACGGACTTAAATGTGATAGGTGTTTTTTAATAATATTAATATTAAAGGCATAGCCTAAAGCGGAAAAAATGATAAAGAAAGAATACCAATAATTTTGATTGACATTATTCTCCATTCCCACAGCGATAAGAACTACAGTCCCTAATAGCCCAATAAGCACCCCGAGAATCTGCCTGCCTTTTAATGCTAATCCAAATAGAGCAATCCCTACTAAAGTGGTGAACAATGGTGCAACAGAATTCAATATCGATGTAATACCACTACTTATTTCAGTTTGCGCTAAAGCAAAGAAAAATGGAGGAAAAAAGGAGCTACACAAACCAGCAATGACTACCCATTTCCAATCCGCTTTTGCTAAAGTTTTTATCGACTTAAAGCCCAATAAAAAAAGTAAAAGAGAAGCAAATAAAATACGCAACCCCCCAACCTGCATCGGCGTAAAGCCCAACAATGATTTTTTAATCAGTATAAAAGACGAACCCCATATCAACGAAAGAATAACCAGATACCCCCACTTTTGATCAATATTCTTCAATTCCTCAAATTTTAAACAAAAGTGGCCTTTTTTCTAGGATAATGATTGGCATAAGCACTTATTTTAATAATTGTTAACCATGTGAATTTTCAATATTTGGTATCTTTACAAAAGCATCTACTGTTATATTATTTTTCACCAACTATAAATCGTTATAATGAAAATCAACTTATTACTCGTAAATATTATAATGCTTTGTTTAACCGCAAATATTTTGGAGGCTCAAGACACTTCTAATACTATTGCCATAAACGAACCTGCTTCATCTACAGTCGTTTCAATCGAAATTGATGGTATGGCCTGTCAAGAAGGTTGTGCAGACAAGTTAGCTTCCAACTTAAATGAAACCGAAGGTGTTATCTCAGCAGAAGTTAGCTTTAAAGATAAACAGGGGGTTATTGTATTCGACCAAAATCTAGTTTCAATTGAAGATTTGAAATTGGTAATAACCAGTACTAAAGTAAAGGATTACGATTATACAATAAATTCAGTCACTACTAAAGAAGAAAATTAAAATGAAAAAATTATTCACAGTACTTACTCTTGTCGCTCTCCTTACCGCAACCTCATGTAAGGAATCTAAAAAGGATGAAGAACCTACACGGATGGAACAAGTTATGGGCATTCATGATGAAGTCATGCCAAAAATGGGAACATTAGGTAAACTAGTAGGACAATTAAAACCTAAAGCAGATTCACTTGGCGCAGAGTCTATTGAGGCTAAAGCAATGAAAGATTTGCAACTAGCAAATAAATCTATGATGGATTGGATGCAAGGTTTTGGTAATCGTTTTGATCCTGAGGAAATAATGAAAGGTAAAGAACTTTCTGAAGAAAAAGAGCAATGGTTAAAAGAAGAAGAAGTGAAAGTTAAAAAGGTGAAAGAGGATATCAATTCTAGCATTGAACGTGCTGAAGAAATTTTAAAGAAGCAATAAACGATTCAAAGAAAACTTAGATAACTAAAAAGGAAGATTAGATAAATCGACATTTCCACCAGAAATTATTATTCCCACTTTTCTGTTTTTTACAGCCTCTGGGTTCTCTTTAGATTGCCTGATTACAGCAGCGACAGTTACTGCGCTAGATGGCTCTATTATAATTTTCATTCGCTCCCATACAAGTTTCATTGCGGCTATAATTTCATCTTCATCTACTCTAACAATACCACTAACAAGCTCCTTTATAATGGGAAAATTTATGTCTCCTAATGTCGTTTTTAATCCGTCTGCAATGGTATTAACGGTTTCATTACCTTCTATTTTACCGCTTTTTAAAGAACGGTAGGCATCATCGGCCTCAAAAGGTTCTGCACCGTATACCTTACTGTTATTCCCAAAGTATTTCGCCGCCAAAGCTGAACCTGCTATAAGTCCACCACCACCAACTGGGCAAAAAATATAATTTAAATCAGAATATTCATTTAGCAATTCCAATGCAGCTGTGCCTTGACCTAATATTACATTCGCATCGTTAGAGGGATGTATGAATGTTGCGCCAGTTTTTAAGGCAATTTCATCTGCCAAAGCTTGCCTAGCCTGAACTGTTGGTTCACACAAATAAATAATACCCCCGTATTCTTTTACGCCAACCTTTTTAACTTCGGGCGCTGTATTTGGCATAACTATATGTGCTGTTACGCCAACACTTTGGGCCGCCAAAGACAATGCTTGGGCGAAATTACCAGATGAATGTGTTACCACTCCATTTTTCTTCTGTTCCTCCGATAATTGTAAAATTGCATTAGTAGCACCTCGCATTTTATAAGCACCAGCCCTTTGAAAATTTTCACATTTAAAAAAGAGATTCGCATTTACTTCTCTGTCTATTAACCTAGAAGTAAGCACTGCGGTATTATGAATAAATGGTTGTATTCGCTTATGACAATTTAAAAGATTCTCTTTTGTCATCATAGTATACAATTAATTTTTCCACCTTAGGGTTTCTATAATTCCTCTGATATCGTTTTGAAGATATGAAGCTGCGGGTAGAATAGAATCGTAGTTTGGCTTTGTATAAAAATATACAGAACCAGTAAGAAAATGATTAATACTATCAGTTACAAAAAACTGTGACTGGGAAGCTGCATTTCCTTGAACTTCAAATAAAGCTCCGTATATTTTTTTATCAGGGTTTACGTAAGGTTGTTCAACTATATTATCTGCTTTTACAGCATGCTCGTAACTAAGTCGTTTTGAATCATTAATTAATTGTTCCAAATTATTATCTACTTTCTTATAACTAAGAAAAATAGCTCCCTTCATATCTGGATACGAAATGGTATATGCCTTATCTCCATTCAACTTAGCTACTGCCAGCTGATTATATTTAAAACTAAAGTTTTCGGTTTCCAAATCTGCTAACTTACCCTGTGGATACTCTAAGCGCATTTTGGCCTTCGGCTTAGGAATTGGCTCGTCTTGACAACTCATAACCAATAGAACAAGACCAAAAATTCCTACTAACGATTTAAGTTTCATGGGGCAGGGTTACTTTAATTTGTTTCAATCTTTTTTTATCCATGCTCTCAACCATAAAAGTGTAAGATTCAAATAATATCTTTTCCCCTCGCTTTGGAAAACTTCCCGCTTTCTCTAAAACAAATCCTGCAAGGGTTTCTGATTCTCCTTTATTTTCTTCAAAGAAATCGTTGTCTTCTAATTTTATTACACGGTAAAAATCTTTAAGTGGAGTTTTACCTTCGAAAACGTAATTAAAATCATCCAACTTAGAAAAAATCAAATCTTCATCATCAAATTCATCACTAATATCACCAACTATTTCCTCAATAATATCTTCTAATGTAACCAACCCTGAAGTTCCGCCATATTCATCGACCACAATTGCTAAGTGATTTTTCTTTTCCTGAAATTCTGCTAATAAATCATCAAGCTTCTTGTTTTCAGGAACGAAGTACGGTTCACGTATTAAGGTCATCCAATTAAAGGTTTTTCTATCTAAATAAGGCAACAAATCTTTAACATACAACACGCCTTTAACAGTATCTATGTTTTCACCAAATACGGGAATTCGGGAATAACCGTGTTTCTTTATTTCACCAATAACCTCTAGAAATTTCATTTGTTCGTTAAGAGCAAAAATATCAATACGAGGTCGCATTACCTGTTTCGTGTCGGTATTACCAAAGGTCACAATGCCTTCTAAAATTTTCTTTTCTTCTTTAGTAGTATCTCCATGAGAAGTTAAATCTAATGCTTGAGATAATTGGTCTATACTTAAATTTGATTTCTGTTTGCCTAATTTGTTGTATAAAAACAGGGTTCCTGAACGCATAGGCAGACTTAATGGCGAAAAAATAAAATCTAATACACGTAATGGGAATGCCATTAAATGCGAAAAGCTCATTCTATTTCTATTCGCATATACCTTAGGTAGTATTTCGCCAAACATTAAAATTAAAAACGTTGCCACCACTACTTCAAGTAAAAAGCGCACCGATACTACACCAAACAATACTTGATTAACATTTTTGAATAGCGTGTCACCAATTATACTAAACAATAAAACAACACCAATATTTATGGCATTATTGGCAATTAATATGGTGGCTAGTAGTTTTTTTGGGCGCTCAAGTAATTTAATAAGAATAGTACTTTTTGCCG
>CAXBIJ010000139.1:0-9140 GCA_963975675.1 uncultured Maribacter sp.
TGTAGGTATGTTGATACCGTTATTGCTGAACCAATCAGAAAAAGGTTTGAGTAATGGGCTAAATCCAAAAGAAATTCTAGAGAATTTTTTCGAAAATTTTGTAGAGATAAAATCAGAAAAAGAACAAATTGATTTTATGTTTCGCATTATACAATATGTAGAGCGCCAAGTGGTACTCTATGATAGTGTTGAAGATGCGGCATTCCCGAAATTACATAAGCATTCTAGTTCTTTGTCTTTGAAAGATTATTTTCAATTGGTTGAAAAGAATAATTCTTGGGATACAATTTGGGATAAACTAAGCACTTTCAGTGCTAGAATTGTACTTACGGCTCACCCTACACAATTCTACACTCCGGCTGTACTAGATATTATCACTAATCTAAGAACATTGATTCTTGAAGATAAAATTGATGAGATAGATGTTGGATTACAGCAATTGGGACTTACCTCGTTAATTAATGCGACCAAACCGACGCCATTAGACGAAGCTAAGAACATCATTTATACATTACGAAATGTATATTACGATGCAATTGGTGATATGTATGCCTATATAAAAGCTAGTGTGGGGTCAAAACAATTTGAGAATCATGATATTGTAAAATTAGGATTTTGGCCAGGAGGTGACCGTGATGGAAATCCTTTTGTAACAGCAGATATTACAAGAGATGTAATGAACGAGCTTCGTTTAACATTAATGAAATGTTACTATAATGAGCTAAAGAGCCTATCGCATAAACTTACTTTTAAAGATGTACAAGAGCCATTGCAGAAACTACGGTCGAATTTGTATATCGCAATGTTCGATAGTTTAAAAGATATTGGTTATGAAGATTTGATTGTGCCTCTTGAGGAAATTAGACGAATCTTGATTGAAAAATATCAAGGCCTTTATTTGAAAGATTTAGAGCGCTTTATAGACAAAGTGAAAATTTTTAAAGTTCATTTTGCTACTATAGATATTCGTCAAGATCATAGCATGCATACCAAGGTTATAGTGGATGTTCTTAAAAAGAAAGAATTAATTAAAGATAATCTTAGTGAACTATCAAAAGAAAGACTAATTGATATTTTACTTCATGAAAATTTTCAATTAGATCCTAATGATTATGAAGAGGAAATTGTAAAGGATACTATTAAGAATATACTTCAGTTGCAAACCATACAAGATAAGAATGGCGAGGAAGGTTGTAATAGATATATCATAAGTAACTCTGAAGACATTTTCTCTATATTGTTTGTTTATGCTCTTTTTAGATGGTGTGGTTGGGCAGACAAAAAAATAACTTTTGATATAGTTCCGTTATTTGAAACAATGAAAGGTATGGACAGCGCACAAGACACTATGCGTTTTATGTTCAACTTGCCAGAGTATAGATTACATGTGCAAAACAGAAATAATAAGCAAACTATTATGCTTGGGTTCTCTGATGGTACTAAAGATGGTGGTTATTTAAAAGCGAATTGGTCTATTTTAAAAACAAAAGAAGAGCTCTCTGCAGTTTGTTATGAAAATGAAATTGCGGCTATTTTCTTTGATGGTAGGGGAGGTCCACCGGCAAGAGGTGGTGGTAAAACGCATCGTTTTTATGCTGCACAAACTAAAGAAGTTGCGAATAACGAAATTCAATTAACTATTCAAGGCCAAACCATTACTAGTACCTATGGTACAAAAGAGCAATTCATTTATAATAGCGAGCAATTATTAACAGCAGGATTATCTAATACCATTTTAGGGAAGGAAATTTCAATTTCTGAATCCGACAGAAAATTACTAGAGGAGCTATCTGAATTAAGTTTCAAGAAATATGATGAATTAAAACATCATGATAAGTTTATGCCGTACTTAGAGAATATGAGTACGCTAAAGTATTACACCAAAGCAAATATTGGTAGCAGACCAGGTAAACGCGGTAATAAAGCTAAATTAGAGCTGTCTGATTTACGAGCTATTTCATTTGTAGGTTCTTGGAGTCAACTAAAGCAGAATGTACCTGGATATTATGGTATTGGAACGGCCTTAAAAACTTTAGAAGATGATGACAGATTTGAGGAAGCAAAAAAACTATATGAAGAGGTGCCTTTCTTTCAAGCTCTAATGTTAAATAGTATGATGAGCCTTTCAAAATGTTATTTTGAATTAACTAGCTATATGAAAGAAAATGAGGAATATGGTGCATTTTGGGAAATTTTACATGCAGAGTATATACTTTCAAAAGCCATGTTGTTGAAATTATCTGGAATGAAAATTTTGATGGAAAAGGAAGCGATTTCTAGAGAGTCTATTAAAATTAGAGAGAATATAGTTTTACCATTACTAGTAATACAACAATATGCACTTCAAAGAATTGGTGAAGGCACAGAATTTATAGAGATGTATGAGAAAATTGTAACTCGTTCTTTATATGGTAATATTAATGCTAGTAGAAATTCTGCTTAATATTCTTATTCTGGTTTAAAAGGCTAACTAAACAGGAAATTTATAACGTATACTTAAAATATTGAATATGAAAAGTTATGTAATTGTTTTCCTGTTTTTGTGTTTTTCCTTTCAAATTTGTTCTCAAGATACTAATGATAAAATAACATGGCTAACCGGTACAGTTCTAAATTCGCAACAAGAGCCAGTAAAGAAGGCAATAATCTATCTTGATTCTGTGAAGACCAAAACAACTACAGATAAAAAGGGAAGGTTTGAAATTGGGATACGTTCTAATACTAAATATATTTCTGCATATTCACAGAATTATGGTATTGAAACTATACCATTTCAAGGAAATACTACGGTCTTATTAGTATTTTCTAAGATTCAGTCTAATTTCTCTGAAGAGAAATTGAAAGAATTAGGTTTTAATAACAGTACCATCAGAACAGGTAAAAAGCCCAATGACTATAGTAAGTACTTGAATATTTATCAATTGATTGCCAACGAAGTGCCCGGTGCTACCGTGGTAGGGAGTACGATACGTTTGCGTGGTAACGCAATTAATTCTGACTATGCAGGTCAAGATCCATTAATTATTGTAGATGGGACTGTTGTAGGATCTATAGAGTATATATTCCCTAGAGATGTAGCCTCTGTTAGGGTCATTCGTGATCAAGATGCCTCAATTTATGGCGTTCGTGGCGCTAATGGGGTTATAGTTATAAAGATGAAGCATTAACTGGCTTATTGTATTTGTTAGTTAATAATAGAACTAAAGTTCACGAATAACTAATGCGCTGAAATTTACATCTCTGTACTCAATAAGGCATAAAAAAGTTTAATACCATAAGCAATCTGACCAATTTTTAAGTTTTCATTTGGGCTGTGTTGATTATTGTCTGGGTTTACCATCGGCACAATAAAAGCAGGTATTTTTAATTCATTAATAAATGGTGAAATTGGTACAGTACCACCCATAATTCTTATTTGAACTGGTTTTTCGCCAAATTTGTTTTCCAATGTTTTTAAGATTGAATTGCCATAAGGGTTATTCAAGTCTGTTCTAAAAGCATCAGTAACCGAACCTTCTTGTACAGTAACAATATGGCCATACTTTAAACGCTCTTCTTTTGTTGGAATGGTGCTCATTACATGATAACCTTGCTGTTTAATATGCTCCTTTACTAATGTTTTAAGGCGGTTACCATCAGATTCTGGCACTAATCTCAAATCTAACTCTGCTGTAGCTGTAGCAGGTACGATTGTTCTTGCTTGCTCACCAATCCACCCAGAACCTAATCCTCTAATGTTCAAAGAAGGGTATTGTAGCGATTCTTGATAAAAACTACCAACTTTTTCTGGAGAGGAAATGGCTAAATTTGCATTGATTTCATTGGCATTATCAGGTACGCTTTTTAAAATATTAAGAGTGGCCTCGTCTAAGGCGATTCCATCGTAATAACCCTTTATCAAAACTTTACCTTCGGAGTCTTTCATTGTCGCAAGTAGTTGAGCTAATTGAAACCCTGGGTTCGGTGCATAATTTCCATAATGACCACTATGTTGTGGTTTAATGGGCCCATAAGTAGTCAGTGAAAGTGTAGTTATACCTCTACAACCATAAACGATAGTTGGTTTTCCTGAAACATGTACTGGTCCGTCATTAATGACTAAGAAATCTGCTTTGAGTAAATCTTTATACGTTCGTACTGCTTTCGGTAATGGGGCACTACTTTTTTCTTCTTCACTATCTAAAATAACTTTTACATTATATGGTATGTTTATATTCTCTTTTTTAAGAATATCTATTGCATTTAAGAACATAACAATTGGTCCTTTATCATCGGAAGTTGATCTGCCGAAAAGGCGCCAATCATAATTAATATCATCGCTTAAATCTGAAAATGGTTCCGTTTTCCAACCATCCTCGGTTTTAGATTTTAATACTACTTTATACGGGTCAGGTTGGTCCCATTTTTTAGGGTCTACAGATTGTCCATCCAAGTGCATATAGAATAAAATAGTTGGCTTGCTATCATCCATGGGCAACGCAGCAAAGAATAGGGGAAGACCTTCAGTATCTAAAATAGAACTATTGAACCCTCGTTCAGTAAATTTTTTTCTGAGCCAAAAAAGATTAGAATCTATATCATCTGCATTCAATGCATCATTGGGTATAGCGACAAAGTCTCTCAATTCACTTATGGCATTGGCTACCTTAGATTTTGTTAGAATAGAATCTTGAGAATAACTAAAACAAAGAGATAAGAATAATAGGAAGGAAAGAAATTTTTTCATGAATGTTCTTGTAGATATTTTCTTTAAAAGTAAGGAAAATGAAGTGAAATCTATTCTAAACGGACTTGTACATATGTTAAGGTTTTTAATGTGATTAACGAATTATTATTAATATAACATTTTAGGCTTAAAGCTAATCGATAAGTTATGTGCTATTGAATATCTTTTATTCAATTAACTTATGAAGGCAATAATTTAATAAGTATCAAAAATAGAGTGTGGATTAAAAAAGAGCATAGACTATTTGCTAATTTTTGGTTTGAAAAAATTCACCACAATTAATCGTATCAGGAGTATGAATGGAAACCCGTGTAGTAAAACATCAAACCAATCTATAAACTGCATGCCATGTGCACCACCAAGAATCCATTTTAATTTTCCATATATATGTGGCTCAGGAAAAAAGGGTGCCATTCCTAAGGTTAAACATAAGAGTAGTATTAATTTCCAATTGCTTATAAAATCTTTCAAATTATCGTATTGTATTAATGAAATTTGCCGTTTTATTAATTCCGTGAGCTGTTAAATGTTTAATAAAAGCTGAACCAATAATTGCACCCTTGGCAGTTTTAGTGGCTTGATTAAAAGTTTCTGTGTCTTTAATTCCAAACCCAACAATTTGCGGATTTTTTAGATTCATTGTAGCAATGCGCTCAAAATAATTTTCTTGCTCTTGCCCAAAACCAGATTTTGACCCCGTTACACTTGCCGAACTAACCATATAGATAAATCCGTCTGAAGCCTTGTCGATTTGTTGTATACGCTGATCACTAGTTTGTGGAGTGATAAGAAAAATATTCAGTAATCCATATTTTTTGAATATAGCTTCATAATCCGATTGGTAAACATCTAATGGTAAATCGGGCATTATTAATCCATCAATACCTATCTCATGGCATTTCTTGCAAAATGCTTCAACACCATATTGTAGCATCGGGTTAAAATATCCCATAACAATCAATGGAATTGAAACAGACTTTCTGATGTCTTTAAGCTTGTTAAAAAGTAGCTCAGTAGTCATGCCATTTTTTAAGGCTTGCGTAGAACTTTCTTGAATGGTAGGGCCATCTGCTAAAGGGTCACTAAAGGGTAATCCTATTTCAATCATATCAACACCGTTCTTCTCCAAATCTTGAATAATCTGCACGGTATCATTTAATGAAGGATAACCAGCTGTGAAATATATGGATAGAAGTTTCTTGTCTTCTTTTAATTTACTTTTTATACGATTGCTCATCTCTTATGCTAGCTTAAAATAATCTATATACGTGTTCAAATCTTTATCACCTCGACCAGAAAGACTAATTACTACAACATCATCCTTCTTAAATTTTTTATGGGTAAAAATCGCAAAAGCGTGTCCTGTTTCAATGGCGGGTATGATTCCTTCTAATTGTGTTAATTCTAACCCTGCAGCCATAGCCTCATCATCGGTAGCCGAATAAAATTCTGCACGACCCGTTTTATATAAATGAGAATGCATTGGGCCAACACCAGGGTAATCTAATCCTGCTGAGATAGAGTATGGTTCAGTAATTTGACCGTCTGGGGTTTGCATCAACATGGTTTTGCATCCGTGTATAACGCCCACTTTCCCTAAGGCAGAGGTCGCTGCACTTTCTCCTGAATTTACGCCTTTACCTGCGGCCTCTACTGCTATAATACCTACATCAGGTTCATGTAAAAAATGATAATATGTACCTGCTGCATTACTGCCACCACCAATACAAGCAACTACATAATCAGGATTTTCACGTCCTTCTTTTTCTTTTAATTGCCATTTTATCTCTTCTGATATTATAGACTGAAAACGTGTTACCATGTCAGGATAGGGGTGTGGCCCAATCGCAGAACCTATAATATAGTGCGTATCTACTGGGTTGTTAATCCAGTCTCTAATCGCTTCGTTCGTAGCATCTTTCAATGTTCGACTTCCAGATTTTGCAGGTCTCACTTCTGCACCCAACATTTTCATTCGGGCAACATTTGGTGCTTGTCTTGCAATATCAATTTCGCCCATGTATACAATACATTCTAAGCCCATTAAAGCACATGCCGTAGCTGTTGCAACACCATGTTGACCGGCCCCAGTTTCGGCAATAATTCTAGTTTTACCCAGTTTTTGCGCCATTAGAATTTGACCAATAGTATTATTCACTTTATGTGCACCTGTATGGTTAAGGTCTTCTCGTTTAAGGTATATTTTACAACCGTGTTTCTCAGAAAGACGTTTGGCGAAATATAATGGTGATGGTCTGCCAACATAATCTTTTAATAGCTGATGGAATTCTTTTTGAAAAGAATCCTCATACATTATCTTCAGATAATTTTGTCTTAGTTCCTCAACATTTGGATACAACATTTCTGGAATAAAGGCACCGCCAAATTCCCCATAATATCCTTTTTCGTCAGCATTATAATTCATAGCGCTTTTTTAAATAGTTGTAATTCTTCAATTTTTTTTAATCCTGGTGCTGATTCAAATTTACTGTTCACATCAATTGCATAACAGTATATAGATTCAGGTAATTTTTTGAACTCGTTTATTTTATCAAGGTTATTCAAACCAATACCTCCGCTTAAAAAGTAAGGTTTGGTTGAAGAATAATTTTTTAACACAGACCAGTCAAACGTATAGCCATTACCGCCTGGTAATTTCCCTTTCGTGTCAAAAAGATAGAAATTACATACGTTCTCGTACGGAATCAAAGTATTAAAGTCGAACTCTTCTTTAATAGAAAATACTTTAATGATATCAACTTTTTGATTTATCTTTTTTAATTCTGCAGCTATTTTAGAGCAGTATTCTGGACTCTCATGACCATGTAATTGTAAACCTTGTAACTGATGTTTCTTAACTTTTTCTATAATATAATTGGGCTCTGCATCAACAAAAACCCCTATTTTACTTATGTTATGTGGAAGGTCAAGAATTTCCCCTTCAAAGAATCTTGATGAATGCTCCCAGAAAATAAAACCAAGATAGTCTGGTCGCAATTGTGCAACTTCAGCTGTATTTAGTTTCATTCCGCAAATCTTCAATTTCATGATTCTATTTTAATTTTTTAATAAAGTCTATTGCACTTTGCCCTGGGTTGTCAGTCTTCATAAAGTTTTCTCCAATAAGAAATCCTTCATAACCATATTCCTTCAATTCTTTAATAGCCTCAATAGAACTAATGCCACTTTCTGAAACTTTTACAAAATCATCAGGTATCAATTTAGATAGTGACTTACTCGTATCAAGGCTTACTTCAAAAGTTTTTAGGTTACGGTTATTAACCCCTAACATATCTAAACTTGGCATTATCGATTTATGCAATTCTTCTTCATTATGCACTTCTAGCAGCACATCTAAGCCTAAACTTTTAGCGAGCTCAGAAAAAGTTTTTATTTCTTGTTTAGTTAATACAGCAGCAATTAATAATATAACGTCAGCGCCATATGCTTTTGCTTCTATAATTTGGTATTCATGGATAATAAATTCTTTACGAAGTAATGGTAGTTGAACAGATGCTCTGGCTAAAATTAAATCTTCAATAGAACCTCCAAAATATTTAATGTCTGTAAGTACACTTATACCACAAACTCCGGCTTTCTCATAACCTTTGGCAACCTGGCCTACGTTTGCATTTTGGTTAATGCTAGCTTTAGATGGGGACCTGCGTTTAAACTCAGAAATTATACCTGTGTCACTTTGTTTCAATGCATGAGCTAAAGAGCTTGTTTCTCTTTCAAACAGTGCTGAAGCTTCATATTGTAAAATAGGAATAATTGATTTTTTTAAATCAACTTCTTTACGTTTATCCGCTATTATTTTATCTAGAATATTCATTTTATTTCTTTCTATCATTGCGAGATGCGAAGCAATTTCAAGTTTGTTTAAATCTGAATAATTTTTTGCTTGTTGCAAAATACTATTCGTGATGACGTTTTAATTCCTACTCAGTTCCTGTATTTTCTTTAATGCTACCAACCCTTTTCCGCTTAGCAAAGATTCTTTAGCTCTTTCAAAACCTTGAAGTGGGGTCAAACTTTCTACTGTTGCAATGGCAATACCAGCATTGGCGCAAACAACATTGTTTTGTGGCGCTGTGCCTTTTCCTTGTAAAACATTTAAAAATATTTGGGCAGATTCCTCTATAGAATCCCCACCGACAATATCTGATTGTTTTATTTGTTTAACTCCAAAATCAGATGGTTTTAGCATGCTTTCTGTTTTGTTGGAAATAGTTTTGGTATTTCCGGTCAATGAAATTTCGTCGTAGCCATCTAAAGCGTGCAATACAGTGAAATTTTTATCAGTCTTCTGATATAAATATCCGTACATACGAGCCAATTCTAAATTGAAAACACCCACCATTTGATTTTGAGGAAATGCCGGATTCACCATTGGTCCTAACATATTAAAGAA
>CAXBIJ010000140.1:0-9129 GCA_963975675.1 uncultured Maribacter sp.
AACCTTAACAGTTATTCACACTTCACATTAATATTTGGGAAACTATTAAGAATAATAGGGGCCTTAGAAGTTTATCAATCAGTTGTTAATCTATTTTCGGACTAGAACCAATAACCTACACTTACGAAAAACTGTGATCTTTCAGTTTCTGGCGACCAAGAGTACAAAAGATTGACTGGACCCAAAAATGACTTCCACCCATACCCAAATCCATAACCCGAGTATGTTGGTGCTTTGAACCAATCTCCTGTTCTAAATATGTCATCATCTACATTGGCAAAATTAGCAGTGAACAGTACGTGATTTTTTTTAGCGAACTCAAAATCTAATCTAGCATAAGCTTTAACAAAACTATTACCTGGCAGGCTTAGAAAATCATAACCAACGAAGGGGGTGAAATTATTTATAAAATCAGTACCATAGCCACCTAGAACGAAATCATATGTCGTAACATTTGAGGTCCCCAATTTAAAGCCGCCTTCAGTTTCTAGATTTATGGATAGGTTTTTTAATACATGAAAGGCCATACCCATTCTAGCTTTGGAAATAGAGAAATCTTTAAAGTTATTATTGAAGTCTGAAGATAAAACATAATAATGCATATCACCACTAAAATATAAGCCTCTCGATGGAAAATACTTGTCATCATAAGTATCTAACTTTAACGCCCCATATGCACTTACATAATTACTTTTTTCAAAATATGTGCGCCCATTATCTGTGGTGGTATTTATGGTTAGGTCAGTATTGGGAATATCACCAAATGTTCTAGTACTGTATCGCAAATGCTTAAACTCAGCCCCTAAAGTAAAAGCAAACTCCTCTTTTATCACAGTTTGAATATATAACTGATTAGTAAAATCAGATACAGCAAGGTTAATTGTATTAATTCTCGAACTTGGGGTAACATCAAAATTGTCTCCTATAAGGTCAAAATTTATCTCTTGCTCAAAATCATTAAATCGAGAATTAACACCAAAACTCCAATACGAACCTTTGTCTACATAGTATTCAAAATTATACCTAATATTATCCCCTAGAATTAAATCAAATGACGCTACATCATCCTTAGATAATATTCTACGTTTAGTAAGATTAATTATGGCAGCACTTTTATACAAATCATCAAAATGTGCTCCTAACCTTAAAAAAGAGGTGTTCGGAGTTTCATCTAAGGGTAAAATTAAATCCTCACCACCATTTATATTGTTTAATAATTTATATCTAATAGTTCTAAAGTTACCGGTGGCAGCCAAATTACCAATACCTTGCTGCAGTCTCTTAAAGCTTATAGGCTCATCTAAATTAAACCTTAGTTTCCCTTTTACATATCCTCTAGTATGACTGGTATTCCCATCAATCAACAATCTGTTTACGGTTAGCTGCTGATCCGAATCGACAGCAGTCAAATGGTTTTTTTTATCTTTCTTAGACTTTGTTCCTAATTCCCTAAGTTCATCTATCTTTAAATTTGCAGCATCTTCTCCAGTTTGAATAATAGCATTTAACTTATTGAATTCAATTACAGAGTATTTTTCTATTTGTGGCTTTATATAGACATCGGTTTTTGCAGATTTAATTTTCATATCTGCGACTGTTCTATAATTATTAATTTGCAATAAAATTTCAGTTGCAGATAAAAGTGCTTCTCTTTCAGATAAGTCGTGCTGCACATCTACACCTATAATAATATCTGCACCCATCGCCAGAACTTCATCGATAGGGTAGTTATTGACCACGCCACCATCTATTAAAACCTTACCGTTTATTTCTGAAGGCTCAAAAAGTGAAGGCAAAGTGCCACTGGCTAAAATTGCTTCTGGCAAATAACCAGAATCTAAAACTACCTGTTTACCTGTCTCTATATCTGTTGCCACACAAACAAAAGGAATAGGTAATTTATCAAAGTCTTCAATATCTTTTACGTGATACAAAAGCCTAACTAGTTCATTATATATATTTTGCCCACCTGAATATGCCGGTGGAACGGAAACCTTAAAATTATTAAAGGGCAGGGTTAACGAATAACGCTCAGAGTCCTCTTTTTCATAAAATGTTTTTGCGCTTCTGGGAAGGTTATCTTGAATAAGCGTTCCAAAATTGGTTTCATTAAACATGGAGTCTAACTCCGTAGCCGTATAACCCGCAGCATACAAAGCGCCAACTATTGCACCCATACTTGAACCTCCTATATAATCTAATTCTATACCGGCCTCTTCAATTACTTTTAAAGCACCAATGTGCGCCATTCCCTTTGCACCACCTCCGCTTAGTACCAAACCTATCTTTGGCCTTTTTTTATCAGAATCAGAATCTGTCTGCGCATTTAGGCATAAAGAGTTAAGCAACAAAACTGTCACGCCCATTAATATTTTACTCAAATTGAAACTATTCTTTTCGAAAAGACTCATATATCTTCTTTGCTTTTGACGCTCCAACTTCTTGGCCAAGGCTTTCTATAGTAGCCTCTTTAATGCGTTTAACAGATTTAAATTTTTTCAATAACTGTAGGGCTGTTTTTTCACCAACCCCGTTTATACCTTCTAACTCAGAATTAATAGCACCTTTACTCCTTTTATTTCTATGAAAGGTTATACCAAACCTATGCGCTTCATTCCTTAAAAATTGTATAATCTTTAAACTTTCAGACTTTTTATCTAAATAAAGAGGAATCGGATCTTCAGGAAAATAGATTTCCTCTAATCGTTTCGCAATCCCTATTATAGCAATTTTTCCTCTTAGCCCTAAAATGTCAAGGCTTTTTAACGCGGAAGACAATTGCCCTTTTCCACCATCAATTACGATAAGCTGAGGAAGAGGCTGCATTTCTTCTTGCAACCTTTTATACCTGCGATAAACAACTTCTTCCATAGATGCAAAATCATCTGGCCCAGTAACCGTTTTTATATTATAATGCCTGTATTCTTTTTTAGAAGGCTTACCATCTTTAAAAACAACACATGCCGCCACCGGATTACTTCCCTGTATATTACTGTTATCGAAACATTCTATATGTCTTGGCTCTGCAGATAACCTTAAGTCTTTCTTCATTTGAGCCATAATCCTATTCGTATGACGATCAGGATCAATTATCTTAATTTGATTAAATCGTTCTTGCCTAAAGAATTTAGCATTACGTTCAGACAAGTCTAAAATTTGTTTTTTATCCCCCAACTTCGGTATTGTGACTTTCAACCCCGGAAACACCGCTATTTTAAAAGGAACATATAATTCTTTGGAATCTGACTTAAAACGTTCTCGTATTTCTACAATTGCTATCTCTAGCAAATCTTCATCTTGCTCTTCAAGCTTCTTTTTTATTTCCATGGTATGTGACCGAATAATTGAGCCATGGGCTAATTGTAGAAAATTTACATAAGCAAAAGAATTATCTGAAATTATACTGAATACATCAACATTGCTAATCTTAGGATTAACTATAGTTGACTTTACTTGGTAGTTTTCTAATACATCTATTTTGTCTTTGATTTTTTGAGCTTCCTCAAATCTCATTTCGGAGGCTAGCATCTTCATCTGGCCTTTAAAATAGATAATTGAAGACTTGAAATTTCCTTTTACAATTTGTCGTATGTCTTCTATTTGTCGGTCATATTCCGCAATAGTTTGATGACCCTCACATGGACCCTTACAATTACCTAAATGATATTCTAAGCAAACCTTATACTTACCCGCGTTTATTTTTTCTGCAGATAAATCATAATTACAAGTTCGTAAAGGGTAAACACTTTTAATTAAATCTAAAAGAATTCTTACCGTTTTCATACTTGTATACGGACCATAATATTCCGACCCATCTTTAATAACTCTCCTGGTAGGGAAAAATCTAGGGAAACGCTCGTTCTTTAAGCAAAGCCAAGGGTATGATTTATCATCCTTTAGCAATACATTATATCTAGGCCTTAATTCTTTGATTAGATTATTCTCTAGCAATAAGGCATCTGACTCAGTTGGAACAACAATATGCTTGATAGACCTTATTTTCTTTACCAATACCCGAGTCTTACCATACTCATGATTTTTATTAAAATAAGAGGAAACTCTTTTCTTTAAATTCTTAGCCTTGCCAACGTATAAAATACTATCATTACTATCATAGAATTGATATACCCCTGGGCCAGTAGGCAATGAACTTAATTGTATATTTAAAGGGATTTCAGACATAATTTGACACTACTAATTTAGTCTATATTAATCAGTTTAAATTACACTTCACTACTATAATCGCCAAACAAAACTCTGTAAAAAGTAGTTGTCGACTAAATTGTGAACATGGTATTATTTTAACCATAAATCGGTAAATCTTAATATTATCTACCCCTATTTTATTGCATTAATACATTGAAAATGTAGTCAATATTGCAAGTGTTTGATTTTCAACTATATATAAAAAATTTACTATTTAAATATTTACTAGTATGTTAATTTTTATAAAAAATCGTGCAGTTAAACGATAAAAAAGTGCTTTTCATAGATTTGTATTAATTATTTTACTTATTTTTAACTCGATAACAACACAAGTTAGTTCATTCATAACCCCGAGAATATCATGGAAAGCTATATAATAACTCTAGGAACATATCTTATATTAATGTTATTTTTTAAGGTGTTTTTTGCTGTTGCAGGTAAAGAATAAATTTAAAAATTCTAGAGCTAACACTACTTCACTATGTTGAAGAAGGATTTACGCTTAAAATATTTTAGGTTACGCAATTCAATTACCCCCACGCTTTTAAGCCAGCAAAGTATCGCTATTGCAAATTCTGTTTTGCAATTACCTATATGGGAAAATCAATATTTCCACATATTTCTTCCTATTGAAAAAAAAATAGAAATAGACACAGAAGGTATAATTTCTATACTTCTTGGATTCGATAAAAATGTTATTGTCCCTAAAGTAATCTCAAAAACAGAGTTAGAGCACTATTTACTTACCGATAATACAAAATTCACGACTAATTCATTAAATATACCAGAACCCGTTGATGGTATTATAGTACCTCCCAATAAACTAGATGTAGTATTTATACCGCTACTAGCGTTCGATTTATTCGGCAATAGAATTGGATACGGCAAAGGATACTATGACCGGTTTTTAAATCAATGTAAGGCCGATGTGGTAAAAATAGGTTTATCTCTTTTTGAGCCAGAAGATGTAATCGAAGACATTTTACCTACCGATATTCCGTTAGACTATTGCGTAACTCCGTCTAAAACTTATACGTTTTAAATATTTTGGTTCTGAGAGGAATCATTATCAACTATCGTCAAATTTTCTTCTTCTTTGTGAAAAGCCTTTTTATTAAATACCAATAAAATACCAACGCCTGTACTTATAGCAGTATCCGCAATGTTGAACACGGGCTCGAAAAATCTAAAATTTTGACCAGCAACTCCTGGCATCCAACTAGGCCATGTGGTATCTACCATCGGGAAATATAACATATCTACCACTTTGCCATAAAACAATTTACCATAAGGTTCGTCTGAAAAAAGCGTAGCAACCTCGTTATAACTTTCATTAAAAATGATACCGTAAAATAAGGAATCTAAAATATTACCTAAAGCACCAGCAAAAATCAAAGAAACCGCCAAAATTAATGTGGTAGATGCCTTTTTCTTAATTACATCGAAAAGCCAATAACCTATTCCGAAAATTGCAAACAATCTGAAGATGGTAAGAACCAATTTACCTATATCATCAGAAATAGGTAAAATATCACTCAATTTAGCACCCCATGCTGCACCTTCATTTTCAATGAAAAGAATTTTAAACCAGCTAAATACTTCAACAGATTCACCTAGTACAAAATGGGTCTTTATATAAATTTTACTTAATTGATCAATAATTAGTATCAATAAAATAAATAATACAGATTTTTTAATATTCATGGGAGTAAATCAATGTAGGCAAAAATATAAATATTATTCGGTTTTATGTAGTTCTATGTTTCCAGTAACTGTTTGTAGCTTATAAACAGATAATCCTTTAGGAATTAGGTTTGGCGAGACTTTACCGTACTTACTATTGGCCTCTATCTTAGCAGACTTTGTCATCACATCAATAGAACCACTTTGGGTTCGTACATTGACATTGCCCACAACCTCATTTAGTTGACACACGCCGTCTGATAAAGCTACCTTTACCTCTTTATATGTACCATCTAGAACCACCCTTGAATTAGTGCCATATATTTCCAAATCTATATTTTTTGGAATAGTTAGCTTCAACAAAATTGAGATTACCTTATGGGCGCTTAATTTATCGTTAGGATTTTCAAAACTTGGCACAAAACCAGCTTCAATTAAAATTGCAGTGCCGTTTGTGTTTACCTTTAAGTCTAAATCTTGAGTATATTCACCTTCTATTTCAGCTTCTAAAGCAACCTCATTACCTTGACTGGTATGCACTTCAACCTTAAAACAATTAGCCGAATTCAATTGCACTAAACTAATACCTTGCGCAAAGATTACTCTTTGCAATTTCTTTTGCGCCCTTAGCCCAAACGAAATCAATAACAGACAACATATAAAACAAGTTCTCAACATAATGGTATTAAAAAACGCCCCTAAAGGCGTTTTAATTATGATTGCATATTCTTAGCTTCAATACTAAGTGTAGCATGAGGAACCAGTTTTAACCGTTCCTTATTAATGAGTTTCCCTGTAACACGACAAAGACCATATGTTTTATTTTCAATACGTAGCATTGCATTCTTAAGGTCACGAATAAACTTCTCTTGCCTAATAGCCAGTTGTGTGTTAGCCTCTTTACTCATAGTCTCAGATCCTTCTTCGAAAGCTTTAAAAGTAGGTGAAGTATCATCCGTACCATTATTACCATCGTTCATATAGGAACTTTTCAAAAGTTCTAAATGACTTTTAGCCTTTTCAATTTTTTCCTCGATCAATACTTTGAATTCTGCCAAATCTTTGTCAGAATACCTTACTTTTAAATCTTCTGCCATCTTTTAATGTTTTTCAATAAACAATTTAGTCTTCACCTCGTCAAAAGCAATTTCTATGCCTTCGTTCAATTCTTCTTCAAAACTTAATACAGCTGTTAATGTTTCTGTTTTAATATAATCTAAATTATCCTTAACAGCTACCTCAACAAAGCCATCTTTCAATATTTTTATCGCAATCTTATCCGTTACTTCAAAACCAGAATCTTTTCTGATATTTTGAATTCTATTAATCAATTCTCTTGCGATACCTTCATTTCGCAAATTTTCATTAATCGTAACATCTAATGCAACGGTCAACTTACCAGATGTTGCTACCATCCATCCCTCAATATCTTGAGAAGTGATTTCTACATCTTGTAACTGTAAATTAATACTTTTATTTTCTAATTGTATTGATAATTCGCCATCCTGTTCAATTTTTTGGATATCATCCTGAGTAAAAGCACTTACTTTCTGAGCAATATCCTTCATTTCTTTACCGAATTTTGGGCCTAACGTCTTGAAATTCGGCTTAATACGTTTCACTAGAATGCCAGAAGCATCGTCAAGCAATTGAATCTCTTTTACATTCACTTCAGATTTAATTAATTCTGAAACTGCTTCTATTTCTTCTCTATCCTTATTATCCAAAACAGGAATCATAATTTTCTGTAATGGTTGACGCACTTTTATTTTCTCTTTCTGACGAATGGATAATACTAGAGAAGAAATAATCTGAGCTTTCTGCATTTTGACCTCTAAGCTTTTATCTATAAGTGATTCATCAGCTATTGGAAAATCAGCCAAATGCACACTTTCAAAACCATTCTTTACAGTTGCTTTGTTTAAATCTAGATACAAACGATCCATAAAAAAAGGAGCTATTGGTGCAGATAATTTTGCTACAACATCTAAACATGTATATAATGTTTGATAAGCAGCTATTTTATCTTGAGCATATTCCCCTTTCCAAAAACGTCTTCTACATAAACGAACGTACCAATTACTTAAATTTTCTTGAACAAAATCTGATATCGCTCTCGCCGCACGGGTTGGTTCGTACTCTTCATATGCAGTATCTACAGTTTTTATCAATGAATTCAATTCAGATAATATCCAACGGTCTATCTCTGTTCGATCAGACATAGGAACATCTTCTTCTGCATACGTAAATTTATCTAAATTGGCATATAGGCCAAAAAAGGAGTACGTATTATAAAGTGTGCCAAAAAACTTTCTTTTAACCTCTGCAATACCTTCTGTGTCAAATTTTAAATTATCCCACGGGTTGGCATTACTAATCATATACCATCTAGTGGCATCTGCACCATGCTCATCCATAGTTTCGAAAGGATCTGCCGCATTGCCTAAACGCTTAGACATCTTTTTACCTTCCTTATCTAAAACCAAACCGTTAGAAACAACATTCTTATAAGCCACAGAGTCAAACACCATTGTAGCAATTGCGTGCAACGTATAAAACCAGCCACGAGTTTGATCTACGCCCTCAGCGATAAAATCTGCCGGAAAGGTCTTTCCTTCATCTATTAAATCTTTGTTTTCAAATGGATAATGCCATTGTGCATAAGGCATAGAACCACTATCGAACCACACATCTATTAAATCACTTTCACGCTTCATTGGTTTCCCAGCAGCAGAAATCAAAGTAATTTGATCGACTATATTCTTGTGTAAATCTATTTTTTCATAATTATCTTCAGACATGTCATTTACCACAAAGTCTGAGAAAATATCCTTTTCTAAAACTCCAGCATCAACAGCTTTTGCCATCTCTGATTTTAGCTCAGCAACTGAACCTATAATTATTTCTTCTTTACCGTCTTCTGTTCGCCAAATAGGCAAAGGAATACCCCAATATCTTGAGCGAGATAAATTCCAATCATTCGCATTTGCTAGCCAATTACCAAATCGCCCTTCACCGGTTGCTTTTGGCTTCCAATTTATAGTTTGATTCAATTGAAACATGCGATCCTTAACATCGGTCACCTTAATAAACCAAGAATCTAATGGATAGTATAGAATCGGTTTATCGGTACGCCAGCAGTTAGGATAACTATGCACATATTTTTCAACCTTAAATGCCTTATTCTCTTCTTTTAAACGTATCGCAATTTCAACATCTACAGAACGTTCTGGAGCCTTA
>CAXBIJ010000141.1:0-9077 GCA_963975675.1 uncultured Maribacter sp.
TAGCATATAGCTACCCTTTTCTGACCAAACCAACTTGAACAAACAAGCATTTTTATAATTACCGACCTAGCTAAATTTTAAATTAAAAAAAGGAGCTGCAAACACAGCTCCCTCCAACCACCTATCAAATTTCTGTCTTAAAATCGTAAATTAACGTCTCTATTTATTTTAAAAATTAAATAAAGTAGTGCCAATTTGGGGGCTATTTAAAAAACAATTTCTTCTTGGTGGCACCTTCATAGTTAACGGTTAGTGTTTACGCGAAAGTGATATTTTGATTTTTTATTTTTCCCAACATATTTTTGAAATCATAGCTAATGCTAAAATTAAAATAGTTGTTGTAATTGAAATAAAAACTAAAGTAACCATGGTTTCATAACTTGCTTCATATATTAAGACACCACTTTTATTGATAGGTCACATTTTTAAATAAAAAAAACTGCGTTTTGCAGTTTTTTTTCAAAAGCTAAGTATCTAAGCCTTATTTTTTATTTATCCAATTACCATATTGGTCTATATATACGGTTCTTCTAGTTCCACTTTTAAGAACCATAATCAATTTAAATTCGCCTTTATCATTCTTATATGCTGCACCAAGTTTAGATGTCGGGTATTGTTTTAATATCTCTTCTATAACCGGAGGCGTTAATTGATTAGATTTTATTTTTACATATTCGTCAACCGAATTCATTACTATTTCTGTTTCTACGGTATTTGAAACAGTCATTGCCGTCATATTAAACATCATTCCAAAAGCTAATAAAACAAGTATCGCGTAATTTTTCATTTTAACTATTTTAATCTTTATTACATCTTTAATCTTAATTATCTACGGAGTAACAAGGCATATGGATTACTCGTTAACTAAATTTTAAAGTTTTACTAATCAAAAAACTACCGAAGCAGCTCTTTACAAATAATTAAATTGAATCGGGAGAATCACATTTATAGCCAGTTACCATTAGCGTCTGCATAAAGTTCAATAAAAAGTGTAGGCATATTAGAAGTAGCTACCTCCAATTACTTTTAAAATGTTTTAGAAAATTATGCCATAACATATCACAACTCAACAATTGCATTAAAATACTATTAGTCAATATTTTATTTCAAAATACACAGCCTTAATAATTGGATAAAACTGTGGCAAATAAAAAAAGTGTGTAGAAACTACACACTTTTAACCAAATTATTTATTTTACTTATGCCTGGTGCGAATCTTTCAAAAGATCAACAACACTTTTAACAGGATTAAAGGTTACCAAAGGCACCTCTACAAAAATAGTATTCCAAAATGCCATTGCGCCGTTCCAAAGACCTGGAAGTTCTAATGCTTTTAATTCTTTACCATCTTTTGTTTTTCCGGTAATAAAACCTTGCTTATCATCTACAAACTTTAGAAGATCAAATTTTTCACCTTTATAATTACGAACACCGCAAACCAAATCTACAGGATTAAAGTGGGTTGAGTTCTTCATAATATCTGCCTGTTGAGCATTGTCCATATCAATTTGAGCAGATTCAATAATCTGTAATGAAACTTCGCCTTTTGTATTTGCTACCCAAAACGGACCACCGCCAGGCTCACCCTCATTCTTTACCATTCCACAAACCCTAATTGGCCTATTGATTCTACTTTTTAACATACTCAATTTATCAGATTTTGATTTTGAATCGAAATCATTTGTAAATCTTACATTAAGGGCATCCATTAAAAAGGTTTTAATTTCTGCTATTTTATCGTCAGTAACTTCGCCAGTATCTAACTGTTCGGCGTATGAAAATGCTTTATTCTGTTTTTTGATAAGAATCCCGGCCAATACTTTTTTGCTGTCAGCAACCGCCTTTGCATCTTTCATGACAGCTACATTGTCAATGTTTTTTATAAAAATCACATCAGCATCTTGCTCATTCAAATTTTGAATTAATGCCCCATGCCCACCTGGCCTAAATAATACAGACCCATCCTCATTTCTAAATGGGTTATTATCCATATCTACCGCCAACGTATCGGTAGATGGTTTTTGAAAAGAATAATCTACCTCATATTTAATTCCTGTAGCTTTAGTAACTCTAGGTCCTGATTCTGCAAATTCTTTATTGAACATTTCTTCGTGCTGCTCTGAAACAGTAAAATGTAGTTTTGCTTTTCCCTTCGAACCTGCATACAATGCACCTTCTTTTAAATGCTCTTCGAAAGGTGTTGCCGCTTTATCACCATAGTTATGAAATGGCAATAAACCCTTAGGATAAAAACCATAATTAAGTGCATTATCACCCAATAATTCTGAAATAAAATGAAATACTTTTTCACCTTGTGAATCAAACTTCTTAGGCAGCCTACCCATTACATTTTTATAAAATGGCAAACGCTCTAAACCCTCTGAGAAAATTCTAATGTCTTTATCATTGGTTCTTTTCAAATAAACATCAAGAGTTTCTTTCGACGGATTATATACATCTAAAAAATTAAAAAGAGCCTTGAACATACGAGAAGCAGCACCAGATGCAGGTACAAACTTTAAAATATCTAAATCTTTTAATTTAGAATCATAAAAAGTTATAAGCTCTTTTTCTTCCGAACTAGAAAATTTAAGAATCCCATTACTTATTACGGCAGCATTCTTAAGTTGCACAAATGGAATACCCTCTTTAAAAGTATTGATATGACTCTGCATACTTTCTTTAGAAATTCCTTTTTTCTTTAATTGTTTTTCGTCACTTTCTGTAAGTTCTATCATTTATCTAATAACTGATCTATATGGTTAATGGCTTTTTCTAAACGCTGCTTTTTGTTTCCCTTCAAGGTAATAAAATTTTTATCGTATTTTTCTAGAGTAAGCTTAAAATAGTTAAACATTTCTTCCCTTTCATTTGGTTTATCTCTTAAATCATCCTCTTCCCACGGTATATCAATATAAGTCAAGAGGTAAAGATCATAAGAGTTCTGAAGGGCGTATTTTTCTAATGTTGGATCACAATCGCCAATATAATACGCTTCTGAATACACTTTGGTTTCCAATAAATCAGTATCACAAACAAGTATTTTTGTTGCTTTTTTGGTAAGCCTGTTTTCGAGACGCATTTGCCCCTCAGCTATGGGCAATAAATCATGTGGCTCACAGGTTTTACGTTCATTATTCCATTTTTCCTGCAGATAGTCTCGCGCATATTCAGGAACCCAAACAGTATGATAATGTCGTGCTAATTGCTCTGATAAAGTAGTTTTACCGGTAGATTCTGGCCCAAAAAGAACCACTTTTAAGATATCTGAAGGTTCTTGCTTATATTTTTCTTCCATGCATTATAACCATATATGGCCAATATTGTAAAAATTAGATATTGAAAGCTAGTAAATGTAAATCCTTTATAAAAGTATAGTGGCACCGATATTATATCACCTACTATCCAATATATCCAATTTTCTACTTTACGCTTGGCCATAAGCCACATACCAACAAAAAATATAGCAGTTGTTATAGTATCCACATAGGCTGTCCAGCTGTTCCATTTATCAAAAACTTGATATACGACAAATACAAAAATGACAGTCCCAATAAAAATAAATATCGATATTCTATTCTCCTTTTTAGTGACCGAGGTAATAGGTGTAAAATGTTCAGCGTCTACCTTTCTAGTCCATATGTACCATCCATATAAACTCATTATAAAATAATACACATTGATAAGCATATCACCAATTAAACCCCACGTGAGAAGTAAGTAAACGAAAATTGATGTGCTTATCAATCCTGTTGGGTATACCCAAATATTATTTTGCTTAGAAAACCAAACCGATAATAGGCCGAAAATTACCGCAACGATTTCAAGAACTATATCTAAAGTATCATACTCAGTATATTGACCAAAGAAATAATCAAAAATGGGGCTCATAAGTGCTTCTATCAGATTTAACTATTTTCATAAACAATAAACCTCTATCCATTAGCTCAAATGCTATTTTAATTTCTTTGCTTAACGCCTGCATAACGGCATCATAAGAACCAAATACTTGAGTGCTAAGTGGGTTTTCAAGAACGGTCAACCCTGAAGAACGTAACTTTTTAATGAAATCTATTATGTGTTGCTCAAAATCATCTTGCAATGGTGAAAACGTTAATTCTACAGATATTTCCATTTATATTTATTTACTAATATTGCTTACTATTTATTTCTTGATGCATAAACACAGGTAAATTCTTCAAACTCCAGAAATCTAATTTTATAGTTAGAAAAGATTCCGTTGAATATTATTTGTGCAGTGGTATTTTTAGCATCAAACATAAAATCGTGTACATTAATATGGTGTAAAAAGCTCAATCCTCTATTTCCATAAATTTTATATAGTGATTCCTTAGCACCCCATACAATAGTTAACTTTCTAATAATTGCATCAGTATTTGCCAATGTTTTATATTCTTCAAAAGAGGTGAATTTATGTGCTATTCTCAGAATTTTATCACGTTGCATTTCTATATCAATACCTACCTCCTCAGACGTACTCACAATTATTCCTGTAAAATTATGTGAGTGGGTTATAGATATAAAATTACCGTCGCGTAAATGGGGCTTTCCATTTTCATCATATACCAAATCAGAATCAGCATATCCATATTCAGCCAATAAATGTCTTATACTTAAGAATGCCCTTCGGTGAAGCTCAGATTTCATTCCATCGAACCGTGTTTGGCAATGTGGTGTCAATTCTATCTTTTTCCACAAATTCTCTTCGGTCTCTTCAACCTTCCAAATTGCTACGGAAGTTTCTTCATTTAATGTTATAGTTTTGTAAAGCGGCATGAGATTATTAGTGTTATTCCTACCTTTGCACGAAATAAATTTAGGTTTGCACGAAATAAATTTAATTTCGCATCATAAAACGAAAGTATAAAATAATTAAAGATATGAGCACGAAAACTATTCCGTATGTGCCTTATAAGGTTAAGGATATTTCCCTTGCTGGTTGGGGAAGAAAAGAAATCGAATTAGCAGAAGCTGAAATGCCAGGGCTAATGTCGTTAAGGGAAGAATACAAAAATGAGCAGCCTTTAAAAGGAGCTCGTATTGCTGGTTGCCTACACATGACCATACAAACGGCTGTTTTAATTGAAACGTTAACAGCTTTAGGTGCCGATGTAACTTGGAGCTCATGTAATATATTTTCAACTCAAGACCAAGCTGCTGCGGCAATTGCAGCAACAGGAGTTCCTGTTTACGCTTGGAAAGGAATGAATGAAGAAGAATTTGATTGGTGTATAGAACAGACCTTATTTTTTGGTGAGGATAGAAAGCCATTGAATATGATTTTAGATGATGGTGGCGATTTAACCAATATGGTTTTAGATAAATATCCAGAAATGGCTGCTGGCATTAAAGGGCTTTCTGAAGAAACTACAACCGGTGTCCACCGTCTATATGAACGTGTTAAGAAAGGAACTTTACCAATGCCTGCAATAAATGTTAATGATTCGGTTACTAAATCGAAATTTGACAATAAATATGGTTGTCGTGAAAGTGCTGTAGATGCAATAAGAAGAGCAACTGATACTATGTTGGCTGGAAAGCGCATTGTTGTTGCAGGTTATGGCGATGTAGGTAAAGGTACAGCTGCTTCATTCAAAGGAGCTGGATCAATTGTTACGGTTACTGAAATAGACCCTATTTGCGCATTACAAGCTTGTATGGACGGTTTTGAAGTAAAGAAACTAGAAACTGTTATCGGAAACGCTGATATCGTTATAACCACTACAGGAAATAAAGATATTATTAGAGCTGAGCATTTTGAAGCGCTTAAAGACAAAGCCATTGTTTGTAATATTGGTCATTTTGATAATGAAATTGACATGGCTTGGTTAAATAAAAACCATGGCAACACCAAGGATGAAATCAAACCACAGGTAGATAAATACACTATTAAAGGTAAAGATATTATCATATTAGCAGAAGGTAGATTGGTAAACTTAGGTTGCGCAACTGGCCACCCTAGTTTTGTAATGAGTAACTCATTTACTAACCAGACCCTTGCGCAAATTGAGCTTTGGAAGAATAGTAAGAATTACGAGAACGATGTTTATATGCTGCCAAAGCATTTAGATGAAAAAGTCGCAAAACTTCACTTGTCGCGTTTAGGTGCAGAACTTACCGAATTGAAGAAATACCAAGCAGATTATATTGGAGTAACGGTAGATGGTCCATATAAACCAGAGTACTACAGATACTAAAAGGTAGATAATAAATTAAAAAAGGTCCTGATTTTCATCAGGACCTTTTTTTGTTATATCATTATAAGAATTAATTGTTCACGGCCAACATACCCTCTAAATAATAACAATCAGTTTGCTCTTTAATTTGAGCTAAACCTTCTTCTTTAGAACTTAAAGGATTTATCTTAACCTCTTTACCATTTGGCATGTAAACGATATAAAATCCTTCTTCGAAAGATGAAAGTTTTATAATCTCTCCGTTAGGTCGAATGGCATTCCAAGATTTTTCACTTGGCTTATATACCAAATCGATCTTCTTTCCCTTTTTAGGACCATCAACAACTGTAACATGCATTCTATTTTTTGTGGCGGTCATTTCAAATGTATTTCCATCTCTTTCTACCATCTGTGTTTCTATATCACCTTCTTCCATAGCAATGGGGTTAGAACCACTCCAAAACTCTATTACGTTAAAAATAATAGCATCTCCTAAAAAGAAAAGACCATATACCGGAATAATGTTTAATCCCCAAAACACTAGATTATTCACAAACTTACTATCAGACAAGCCTTGATTCCAGTCTTTTAAATTATTAAAAGCGATAAAAGAACCCAAACAACTAGAGAATAATAATGTACTAGCCATTGCAATACAAATGATTGATTTTTTCATGATTTAGATTGTTTAAAATTATACTTCAAAATAGATAAAATTACTACAGAAACTTATGCTGATTTACTAATATTATTGACTTCATACCCATTTTAAATAAATACTTAGCCTTAGATTATTAGCTTTTATAGTCCTATTTATAAGTTTAGACAAATATCTTTATAATTTTCATTTTCTCTTTAAAAGCCTTTTTCCGTACTTCGTTAAAAATATAGTTATATGATACTGTTTGTAGATATGGATGAAGTAATTGCTGACACCTATGGTGCTCATATAGGGCTTTACAATGCCGAATTTAATGGTGAATTAACTACTGAACTATGTTCTGGATCAGAGGTATGGCGAATGGTACCTGAAGCGCATCAAGATATTGTAAGAAAACATGCTACAAGAAGAGGTTTTTTTAGAAACCTTAAACTTATACCAGGAAGTCAAGAAATATTATCAAAACTGGCAAGTAAACACGAAGTTTATATCGCATCTGCAGCAATGCAGTTTCCAAATTCTCTTGAAGAGAAAAGCGAATGGCTAGATGAGTATTTTCCTTTTATTCCATGGCAAAACCGCATTCTTTGTGGACATAAGCATGTTTTAAAGGGTGATATATTAATTGATGACAGAAATTATAACCTAGAGAATTTCGAAGGTCGAGGCTTACAATTTACATCACCACACAATGTCAATACACAAGGTTTTGAACGTGTAAACAATTGGTATGAAATTGGAGAAAAACTTTTGTGACAATTGAAATATTAAACACAAAAAAGCCTCTACATTTCTGAAGAGGCTTTTTTAAATTATCTACTGTTAGATTAAGCTTCGAATGGCTCAATGGAAACAAATGATTTTCCACCAGCTTTTTTCGTAAACTTTACCAAACCATCTACACGTGCGTGTAATGTATGATCTTTTCCTGCGTAAACATTTTCACCAGGATTGTGTCTTGTTCCTCTCTGTCTAACTAAAATGTTACCAGCGATTGCAGCCTGACCACCAAAAATCTTAACACCTAATCGTTTTGATTCTGATTCTCTACCGTTTTTCGAACTACCTACACCTTTCTTATGTGCCATTGTCTAAGGTTTTAAATATTATTATACTTAATGAGATAGCTTATTTAGCTACACCACCATCTAATTCATCTTGCCATTTCTGTAACTCGTCCCATTTACCATCAGTAGCTAATTTTGCTTGCTTTGGCCAAGTATCTGTTACATGGTTACCACGTACATCAGCAATAATTTCAGAAATTTTTGCTGAATTAGTTTTCGCTAACTCTGCAAAAGTAGAAATACCTGCAGCGTTTAATGTTTCGGCAATTTTTGGACCGATACCTTCAATCTTCTTCAAATCGTCACCCTTACCTGTAGCTTTTTTAGCTTTTGGTTTAGCTGCAACTGGAGCGGCTTTAACTTCTTCTTTTTTAGCTTTTGGTTCAGCCTTTTTAGTTTCTGTTTTCTTTGCTCCTTTTGAAACGATAGACTCAATTACAATCTCAGTTAAAGATTGACGATGTCCATTTTTCTTTCTGTAACCTTTACGTCTTTTCTTATGAAAAACGATTACTTTGTCACCTCTAAGGTGTTTAACGACTTTAGCCTCTACTGCGGCTCCGTCTATAGCCGGGGCGCCAATAGTAACGTTCGATCCATCAGACAAAAGAAGAACATTGTCAAAAGTGACTTTCTTTCCTTCTTCTACCTGTAAACGGTGAACGTACACTTTCTGGTCTTTTGCAACTTTAAATTGCTGCCCTGCCATCTCTACAATTGCGTACATATTGTTAAATGTAAAAATTAAACCTGATGGATTTTTTCCATAGGCGGGTGCAAATATAATTCTTAATCATGAATTTACAAGCGTTTTTCAAGATTTTTAATTACGCTTATTTTTTGTGGTATTTGAACTTTTAAAAAGCTGCATAAATGATAAGGTCAATACCAAACTAGTTGTAAATCCCATAATTGCTACGACCAAAAATACAATTGCCTCAAAACTGCGATATGTATTTGCCCAACGGGTAGAAAGTTCTTCTAGATAGCCTGGCTGAAGCTCAGTAGAATATATAGCGAAAAATAGGGTAAATATTAAGGTCGCTACCCCTCCAGTAACTAAACCGGCCATAAAACCGGTTGCATAAGTAAAAGAGCCACCTTTTTTTAGTTTAAAATATTTAATAGCTTCAAAAATTGCAAATCCAGTAA
>CAXBIJ010000142.1:0-9055 GCA_963975675.1 uncultured Maribacter sp.
TGCCCCGTGTTACCTATATAATGAAGATTTATATGGTAAAATTATCTTGCGATAAATGTCGTTCGGAAAGTAATTAATAGCATTCGGACAATAATCTTATACATTAATCATTTTTCATATTAATTCAATTTACTTTTTTTCTAATTTAAAATTGGATTCGACGATTTCCACATCTCGCTTAGGCTTTAAAATTGACGTAATTGTATAGAAATGTGTTGCGACCACCTTTCAACATGATTTGAACAAATTCAATTCATTATTTGTTTGCAGGATTAATAATTTATATGTCACCATTATTAATTTAAATCCTATGTATTATGAAAACAAATTATTTAAAATTATTCGGCTATGGCATGGCCATGTTAGTTATGGGCTGCAGCACTGTGGACCCAGAATCAGCTGAAACGAAAATTAACCTAGATGCTGTAAAGGCCTTGGCTAGCAAGGGTGCCACACAAATATCAGGGATTGGATTTTTCGATGAAGCCGCAGCTTGCGATTTGGTAGTAAAAGGAGAAGGTGCGGATTTCGCACTCCTTTTGACGGGTGATCTGGAAGGTTGCCTATTTGTGTATGTAGATTCCCATAATTGTTCACCTAGTGGCACGTATCGTGAAACTGGAACGGAAAAGTTCGTTGGAATTTATAATGGACAATTCGGCACTTTCGAAACCTCTTATAGGTTCGAGGCCAAGTATGAAGGGTGCGATGAAGATGGATTCTTTTTTGGTGCTGAAATATTTGGCCGTTGTCAGCATCCTATTACAAAGGAAAGTGGTACAGGGGTATTTGATGGAGTAACTGGAAGACTGGACTTTAAAGACAATGTGGAAACTGGGGAACTTCCTTTCAGGGGCCATTTGAAATATTAATTACCTCCAAGAAATGAACCTAAGGATATAATGTTGGCCTTCCTTGAATTAGGAAGGCCATTTATAATTGCTATTAATTTCCGAAACAATATAACAGACAATTAAAAGGCTTGTGAGCATCAGTAAGTTTTTAATGATTTTACGTAAGAAGTTGATTAATTATACAGATTTCTAAAGTATTTCCATACCGTTTTTTTAATAAAAACGGTTGTTTTAAAATTCAACAAATTCAACAAATTCAACAAATTCAACAAATTCAACAAATTCTTACTTTCTTGGTTTAAAGGTAAATCCGATTTTAAGGGATCCCATGAATGGAGCTGTATTGGTTTGTGCCCAATCTTTCCTTACTAAATTTGGTCCAACGTCCATTTGAACTGTAAATCCTTTTTTCGCAATATATTCAAAACCTATTGGAAAGTAAATGCCAGCTTGAGATTCTCTTTTGCTCGTAGTTGAAGATGATTCCCAACTTCCAAAAATATTGCCAGTAGAAAATTGAAATTCCCGTATCAAATATAATTGTAGTCCTCCGTACCAAGCAAAATGTTTTAGATTGCGATCAGTGAGATAGGCATTTGAGCCGATATGAATACCTAAATCCGCTCCTAAACCCGCGTTCAAAGAAACGCGCTGCGATGCATTGTGATTGAGATGAATGCCCAAGGCCTCTGGTCCGAAAAACTGAAGCATTAGGCTTGTGCTTCCTTTTATATCATTATTAACTTGCTGGGCTGTCAAGAAGGTTTGCGTTGCAGTTATGGAAAAAAGCAAAAATAATGCAACAATATTTCGCGAGGGAACTAACTTTCGATAAAACACTTGAAAAGAGTTTATCATGGCAGTTTATGTTTAAAATCAATACCCTTAAGATAATGAATTAATTGTAATTAATCTTTAAGGAATCAACAGATCTAAAAGAATAACTCGTTACTATATATTGAAAATATTTTTATTTCAAGGTAATTTATTCAGGCAATTGGCCTAAGCTATTCAATACAAAAGTTTTGATAGAGAGGGTTGGTTGGGGTAGCAAATTATCCCATCACTTTTCTAAGTGCTTTATCAAATAACATAACATCTTCGATAGTGCCTGTACTAATACGTGCCCAATCATTAAAGGGGGGAAAGGGCCTTCCTATAAGAACATTCTCTTTTTCCATAGCAGCCATCATTTCGGCTATGGGTCTTCCTGTTTTGAAAAAAACAAAGTTGGTATGCGATTTTTGATGTTGTAAATTCAAATCATTCAATGTCTTGTAGATTTGATTTTTAGCTTCCACATTTTTAGCAACGCTAAATTTGTAAAACTCATCATCTCTTAATGCTTCCTTTGCAGCTTCAATGGCTAAAACATTTGACATTGCCATGATATTTTTTTTCAGTCTAGTAGCAATATCTGGTCTAGCGACTAAGTATCCAATACGGAGACCGGCAAGCCCGTAAACTTTTGAGAATGTTTTTGAGACGATAACATTCATATTTTCCTTTACCAATTCAATCATTGAAGGGTAATCAGGTTCGGTAATAAAATCATAGTATGCTTCGTCACTAAAAACCATGGTTCTAGAACTAACTGAAGCGCAAAAATCTCTTAAAGTATTTTTATCAAGTAGTGTTCCTGTAGGGTTGTTAGGGTTGCATATAAAAATTAAACCTGTTTTAGAGGTTATTCTTTTCTCCATTTCATTTAAATCGTGCCCCATGTTTTTATCTACGGGAACTCGATGTACAGTAGCTCCAAAATTTTCGGCATAGGTCATGAGAGACTGAAAGGTAGGGTCAGCAGCAATAATTTCACCACCATTAATTCCGTAGGTTAGGCCAGCAGCCTTTAAACCTTCTGTAGAACCGCCAGTTATAACAATGTGGTCTTTACTAACACCTTCTTTCTGGGCTATTTGTTCTACTAATGGATGTAGTACTATTGAGGGATACCTACAGGCAATCTCTAATGAGTTTTTAATTACTTCTCGTACTGCTTTTGATGGCCCGTACGGATTTTCATTAGAATTTAATTTTGCAATACTTGATTTTTCGAAGTAATTAGAATTTTCGGTTGGTGAGGCGAAAGCTCCAAATCCTCCTAAAAAAGTAAAACCACTAGATAGTCCAGCAGTTTTAAGCCATTGTCGTCGGTCAATTGTATTCATAGGTATACCCTTTGGGTATAAGATACGAAAATTGACTATAAAAAAGTTAGTTAGAAGAACAGATGGTCACTTCTAGTTAAGAAAATAACTCCTCATTATTCACATCATCTTTCTGCTTCTTAGGGGCAGTAAAAATATCCTTTAGAATAAAACTAGTTACTATAGTAAGACCTGTGGTTAAAATAGGAATAGAAAAATCCCAATTTAATAAGTGCATTATGCCACCAGAAATAATGGTGATTACGCCAATGACCATTACAAAGTTCCAAATAATTTCAGTAAGGCTATTTCTTGATTTACCCTCTTTGTCAATAAAGTAAGCGGTTCCTTCCATAGCAAACCATGCAATAAATGTCACGGCTGTGCCGATTTGGAAAATTATGGTAAATGGAAAACCTAGAATGGTTAATATACCGTTAGTTGTCCAAAACAGAACTAAAGCCATTTTTATAAGGTCTATCGCAAGTTTTTCTGTTTTCCTGAAAAAACGCATTGTGTATAATACGAGGATTGCAGTAAATGAAATAAATACAATACCTGCTGAATATGGCCACTGAAGAACCTGCATTAGCATACCTATTAAAAGGGTGGCTAAGGCTGCCCGAATCGGATTTTTAAATGCTTTTTTAGGTTTTTCCATGTCTATATGTTTTAATTAATTACTTTAATATTGGCTTTTAGACCCTCCATAATCCCAATGATATTATTAACGGTTTCGTTTAGGTAGTACCGTACTACAATATGAGGAATGCGAATAGTGGTAAAGCCATTCTTAAATGAATGCATAGCTTCTTCTAAATTGTTAATAGCTTCATGTTCGGTCAGTTTATCATATTTAGAGTCAATTTCAATATTTAGTTTCACACGTGAAATGGCTATATCTATTGATTTCTTACCATCCCACCATTCTAACATCGAGTTAACACCAGCTTCTTTAAGGGCATAATAAAGCTGAATAGCTTCTAATGGGGTATCATTTTTCTTGATTAATTGCTCAATACGCTCATGATGTTTGTTGCAGAGTTCTACACCTGCACTTTCCATAGCATTTTTGTGATCTAAATAACCGAGTTCTTTTTTACATTCTAAACAAATCATTAATAGGTTAAGTTTAAGGTTTGGGGAAATTAATAACCACGTTTTTTTAAGATTAGTATGTAACCTCGATGAAAGACGTCCAACTTTTAGACGAACTGCAATATTTTAGATTAACGGCATTTTGAAATGTTAAAATTGTGGTGAAAATGATTCTGGGTATGGTGAGTAAATTCAGATTTACCAATTATATTTACAAGAATCATAATTTTACTAAATGTTTAAGAAATTAGGTCCAGGAGTACTGGTAGCTGCGGCGTTTATTGGCCCTGGTACAGTTACTGCATGTACCCTTGCGGGAGTCGATTTTGGGTTTAGTTTGCTGTGGGCCATGTTGTTATCTATAATTGCAACCTATGTTCTACAAGAAATGTCGGCAAGGTTAGGTATCATAACTCAAAAAGGACTCGCTGATGTTATTAAACAAGAGCTACATAATCCTTGGATTAGAAATAGTGTAATTGCCCTAATATTTTCGGCAATAATTATAGGTAATGCGTCATATGAAGCTGGAAATATAGGTGGGGCGACCCTAGGAATGGAAGCCCTTTTTGGACTAACGTATAGTAATTTTTATCCTATTTCATTGGGGCTGTCGGCTTTTTTGTTGCTCTATTTTGGGAGTTATAAAGCCTTAGAGAAGGTATTTATATTTTTGGTTCTTATAATGAGCTTGTCTTTTATAATGACTGCCGTATTAACCCAACCTAACCTTTGGCAATTAATAAAGGGTTTGTTTGTTCCATCAATTCCCGAGGGTGGTATTTTGACCATTATTGCTTTGGTGGGTACTACTGTAGTACCATACAATCTTTTTTTACACGCAGCTTTGGTGAGTGAGAAATGGAAATCAGAAAAAGATTTGAAATTTGCTAAGAGAGATACATTGATTGCTATAATATTGGGTGGACTCGTATCTATAAGTATTATCATATCTGCGGCAGCTATAAAAAGTACAGAAGTAAAGAACGTGTTAGATATGGCAAAAGCCTTGGAACCTTTGTATGGCACTGCTGCTCTCTATTTTATGGGAATAGGTTTATTGGCTGCAGGTATTACCTCTGCAATAACAGCTCCTTTAGCTGCTGCGTATGTAGCAAATAGTTGTTTTGGATGGAAGGCTGAATTTAAGGACGCCAAGTTTCGGGCTATATGGATAATGATTTTAGTCTTAGGCGTGGTCTTTTTATCCTTTGGAATAAAACCAATAGAAATTATAAAATTCGCCCAAATCACTAACGGATTGCTTTTACCTATCATCGCTATATTTTTATTATGGGTAGTTAATAGGGTAGGCGTAATGGGAAAATATAAAAATACCTTATTTCAAAATTGTATAGGTTTGGCTATAATTCTTCTTTCAATTTTACTGGGAGTTAAAAGTATTTTAACTGTATTAGGTATATTTTAAATGGGAAACAGAATAATTGATATTAATTGTGATGTTGGTGAAGGTATCGGTAATGAGGCCGATTTGTTCCCAAAGATAAGTTCTTGTAATATAGCTTGTGGTGGTCATGCTGGCTCTAAAGAATCGATTAGGCAATCTATAGAATTAGCGCTTAAATATAATGTTAGGGTTGGGGCACATCCTTCATATCCTGATAGAGAAAATTTTGGTCGGGTTTCTATGAATATTTCCGACGGTGATTTAATTAAGAGTATTAGTAATCAATTAAAACTATTCATGACCGAGTGTAACAAACTTGGTGCAACTCTTCATCATATTAAACCTCATGGTGCACTTTATAACGATATTGCCAAAAGCGAGCATTTAGCAAATGTATTTCTAAGAGCTATTTCAACGTATAAGGATAAAGTTATTTTGTATGTCCCATATGGAAGTGTAATTGAAGTATTAGCAAAAGCAAATAATTTCAGTATCATGAAAGAAGCTTTTGCTGATAGAAATTACAATAACGATTTAAGTTTGGTTTCTAGAAAACAAGATAACGCACTAATATCAAATGGTAAAGACGTTTTAGAGCATTTGGTGCTTATGAGTAATGAAAATCAAGTGCGAACGGTGAATGGAGGAAAAATTCCGATTGAGGCAGATACCTTTTGTATTCATGGCGATACACCGTCAGCGTTTCAAATTTTGACGTATATTACAGTACATTTACCTGAACATAATTTACAAGCTAAACCGTGAATTCCCCTGCAATAACTATAAAACCCTTTGGTGTACATTCCGTTCTTATTGAATGGCCCATAGAGGTAAGTGAACACATTTTAGAAATTATATTACGTTTTCAGTCTTATTTGAGGTTAAACATGTTAACCGATAAGGATTGGGAAATGGTGCCTTCATACAATTCTCTTCTACTTATAAATAGAAAAAAGACCATTGATTTTGATAAAATTTCAAAGGAGATAAATGTCGGATATTCTCAGTTAAAAGAGTCTGAAAAACCAGATCGCTATTTATGGAGATTACCTGTTTCATACGATTTAGATTTTGCTTTAGACCTTGATGAGGTTGCAAAGAAACTTAAAAAGACTATTCCTGAAATTATAGCGATGCACACTGGTACTACCTATACGGTATACGGAATAGGTTTTTTACCTGGTTTCATGTATTTAGGTGGTTTGTTGAAAGATTTAGAAGTACCACGAAAAGCAACACCAAGGTCAAAAGTGGTTAAAGGTGCGGTTGGTATTGCAGGTAAACAAGCAGGTATTTACCCACAAGAATCTCCTGGTGGATGGAATATTATCGGTAATTGCTCAGTTCCTATTTTTGATGCTACAAAAGAAAACCCATGTTTTGTTAACGTGGGTGATAAAATTGAGTTTTATCAAATTTCTAGGGCAGAATATGATCTGCATAAGATTGAGGCCGAAGTTGGTATTTATAAACCTGAAAAAATTAAGTGGAATGCTTAAAGTACTAAAAGCCGGTTTTTATACCACGGTTCAAGATTCTGGCAGGTTTTATTTCAGAAATAAAGGTGTTCCTGTTTCCGGTGTAATGGATGAAATGACTGTTTTTAAGGTGAATTCATTATTAGAAAATGAAGTTTCTGCAGCAGTTTTAGAGATTACCATGACCGGACCAACTCTTATTTTTGAAGAGGAAACTTATATGGCTTTAGGTGGGGCAGAGATGTCAGCAACCTTAAATAATTTACCCATTCAGAATTTTAAAGTTTACCAGATTGAAGTTGGTGATATTCTATCATTTGGTAGATTAGATAAAGGGTTTAGGTCATATTTAGGCGTTAGAGAAGGATTTACTTCTAAAAAAATATTGGGTAGTAGGTCTTTTTACAAACCGATAACAAAAGAGAATAGACTACGTGACAATGATGTTGTCCCCTTTCTTTATAACAAATTATTTCAACCGAAAATTTCAGAAATTAAAGTCGATTCTTTTTTAGATGATGATAAATTAGAAGTAAGCAAAGGACCCGAATTTAGTTTGATGACCGACAAGCATTTAGAAGAGATTTTTTCTAAGTCATTTACTGTTGCCCATGAGAACAATAGAATGGCGTATCAAATTAAAGAATCTGTTTCTTCTCATGACGTGTCAATGTTAACATCGGCAACAATACCGGGTACTGTTCAGCTTACCCCTGCAGGTAAAATAATTGTTTTAATGAAAGATGGGCAAACCACTGGTGGTTACCCAAGAATTCTTCAATTAACAGATAAAGCAATTTGTATTTTGGCACAAAAAAGAGGAGGAGACTTGGTGAATTTTAAATTGGTATAATAGTTTCAATTCGTGTCAGCTTTTAGAGATGTTTTATGAGGTTCTTGACTAATAATTCAAAAGTTTAAGTTTTCCTATTTATGATACTTTTTTTGTAAATGTATTTTATGTACTATTGTAGTATGAAATTATCATTTTTAAGTATCAATGTCATTCTAGTCATTCCTAATTAGGAACGATATAGCTTTTCATTGTTTAGAAAAACCTGTATCAAATATATTTGATACAGGTTTTTTTTATCGTATTAAAAATAATATCATATAGTTTTGAAGTATTGAATATGGGATAAAATAGGTGTCTAAGTAATTGATAATCAATTTATTAATTGAATTTTGGATCAAATGAATTTGTACTGTCAATTATTGTTAAAAATAGAAATTTTTATAAACTTTTATCTTTGATACTACAGCTCAAAGTAATCAAGATAAGCATACGAGAATTACAATATGGAATTGAACAAACACAGTAAGAATGTAACCCAGGACCCTACTCAGCCAGCAGCTCAAGCAATGCTTTATGCCATAGGTTTAACTGAAGATGATTTAAAAAAACCATTAATAGGTATTGGCAGTACAGGTTATGAGGGTAACCCTTGTAATATGCACTTAAATGATTTAGCGCAAGAGGTTAAAACAGGTGTCAATGATAGTGGTTTGGTTGGTCTGGTGTTTAATACTATAGGAGTAAGTGACGGTATTTCTATGGGTACTTACGGTATGCGTTATTCTTTACCTTCTAGAGATATTATCGCAGATTCAATGGAGACTGTCGTTCAAGCAATGAACTATGATGGATTGGTTACTGTGGTTGGTTGTGATAAAAATATGCCAGGTGCTTTAATGGCAATGATTCGTTTAAATAGGCCTTCTGTTTTGGTGTATGGTGGTACTATTGCTTCTGGATGTTACAAGGATAAAAAACTAGATGTTGTTTCTGCTTTTGAAGCTTGGGGAGAGAAGGTAGCGGGTACCATGAATGAAGAAGACTATAAGGGTGTAATTCAAAATGCATGTCCTGGAGCAGGTGCATGTGGTGGAATGTATACTGCAAATACTATGGCCTCTGCGATTGAAGCTTTAGGAATGGCATTACCTTATAATTCTTCAAATCCTGCTTTGGGAGGGAATAAAGAAAAAGAATGTATTGAGGCTGGTAAAAAAATGTTTTACTTGTTACAACATGATATAAAACCTTTGGATATTGTAACCAGAAAA
>CAXBIJ010000143.1:0-9044 GCA_963975675.1 uncultured Maribacter sp.
TAACCCAGCGTTAAATGCTAATTGATTTAAGTTAATTCCGCTTGGCTCAGAAAATGAAAACTTTGAAACGTGTAGATTAAACTTTTCTGGTTGATATTCGAAATTACTTGCTAATAGTTGTAGTTGTTGAAATTGAAATGCATTTGCGTCAAATAGATTTTTATTTTGGTGCGTGTTGTTTAGAGAATAGGTGACTGAGTTTTTCTGAATCTCTATGTTCTTTGCCGCTAAAATGAATTCAGGCCATTCAAAGTTAGTTACTGCGCTTTTATCTTCTATTAGTGTTTCTTCAGCTGTTAGGTTTAATTTAATGCGAGAGTCAGTAAAAATTAAGTCTTCTGTTTCGTATTGATTTTTAGCAACATTAGCCAGAATGTTAGTCAGGTTAATTGTGCCTAATTTTAACTCGGTAGTGAGGCCATCTGGTTTACTATTGTAATCGACCAAAAGATTATCTACGTTAAAATCATCAACTTTAATGAATGGCAACATCGTACTAGTGGTGTCTTCATTTATTGGAAATGGATGTGACTGTAAATAGCTAAATTGTGAATCATTTAATGTGAACTCATCTAGTGAGAATTTCATCTTTTCCAAGTCAAATTCAGTAATACCAACAGCTAATTTTCCTAAAACAAGTTTTATATCTGTTCCTAAGTAAGCATCATTATAATTCAACTTCCAATCAGATAAATTTAGATTTCCCAACGAAATCTTCATTGGTTGAGTAGTTGTAGCACTACTATCTGTCGGAGCGGTTAAGGCATCTAATAAAAATGAGAAGTTAAAGTCATCTTCTTTATTAGTTCTGCAAATGTTTGCAACTACACCATTTGAAATTACGCCATCTATAGATAATTGATTCTTAAATAGAACTGGATAAATAGGAATGTCTGCTTGAAGTGACCTGGAGTAAAATAGCGTGTCTCCCTTTATATCTTCTAAATAAATTTCTTCGGCCTGTAAGTCTCCAGAAAAAGTTACATATAGTTTACCAACAGCAACCTTTGTATTCGTCTTATCTGATATGTACTTGGTTACTTTTGAAACAATGAGATTTTGAGCCCAAGGGGTTCGAATTACCAAAACCAAAATAAAAAATAGTATTAAAACACTGAGAATAATCTTCCCGAATAGTTTTAGATATTTTTTAATTTTTAGATTTTTCATGGCCATATGGCAAACATTTTAAGATTGAATAATCATATTCAATTCTGAGCTTTGATAAACTAAGATCCAAGCTGCGCCATAAAACCCGAAGCAATTATAATTAGAAGTACTATTATGATAACCAGGTTATAAAACCTTCTCTTCTTTTTCTTTGTTTCTTTTAGTGATGACATAAGGTTGCAAAGTTAAGACTACTGTGCTATTAAATTAACTTATTTCGAATTAAGATTATCTACATAGCTACTGAGTTTTTAACCAAAATCTCCACAATTATTATTTAGAATGTTTTATTCATCTATACTTATCTTCATTCTAACGACTATAAAGTTGTGTTTATCTATAAAGCATAAGTAATCACTAATAAAGTAGATACTTTTGGAGTGTTGAAAATAGTAAACTAACTATTTTATCAAATTATAATACACATGAAATCAGTTAAGAATATGAAAAGATGTTTAGGTTATTTTGAAACAGCCAGTCAAGATGAGATTTATGAAATCTGTAATTTTAGTTTTACTAATACAGAGCTAATTTTAGTGGCTATGGCTATATAATAATTGTTTAGGTAGTTCCCACAAATAAGGTAGGACCAATAGAAATATTGGTTCTTTCTTATTTTAGACCTTTTACTTGAATGTCATGAAAACTATCTGCCTGCAGGCGTAATAGCTCCTCCGCTTTTTTCTTTTTATAACCATACAATTCTTCTTCCCCTTTTAAATCTTCATAAATTTTTTGATTGATATCGCCATCCGTAGAAACGATTAATTTACGCTGTGCTACTTTTTGTGCAACCCATGATGAAAGAATACTTTCTTCTTCTTCTAATTTTATATCATACTCACCTTTAGGTGCTAATAGTTTAGCAATAATCGGAGAAGTTTCAATAGCTAAAAACAGTAAAAATATAAAGAACGATGGAAACCAAGGCAACTCATCTAAAGCGGTAATTCTAGCCATAAGCCCATCGAAACCATCAATAATGGGTTGGGAGTTTTTTACTACTTCTGTATACTCAATATCTAAGGCAGCAAGTTGAGTTTCAATACCAGTAATTTTTTCAGCATTGGTTGTCTTCAATGCGTTTAATTCAGCCAATGCAGCATCATGCTTTTCGCGCTTTTCTGCATAGACCGGACCTTTTCCCAACAACTTGGTGCCTGCAGTGCCTTCGGCCTCATTAATGTACACATCATACAAGGCATTTGTTTCGGCCTCTTTAGTTGCTATTTCTGATTTTAGGGCAGTAATATTTTGATTTAATTTTTCAGCTTGCGGAGTGTATTGTAACGCCAATTGGTCTTTGTTGGCTAAGGTCAATTCATTTTTTTGCTCTAATAAAACCTGATTGATTTCCTTTTCAAATATTTTCATTTCCAGTGGTTTGGAAATCACTATTGCAATTATTATCGCTAATAATATACGTGGAGTAGCTTGAAAGAATTCTTGACTAAAACTATTTCGTTTTTTTATGGTACTAACAATGAATCTATCTAAGTTGAAAATCAGTAGACCCCAAATGAGACCGAAGAATACGGCAGTATAAACATTGTCGAATACCGTAAAAAGGGCATAACTACTGGCAATAAATGCCATAACTGCTGTGAAAAAGACGGTAGCCCCTATACCAGCGTATTTGTTCTGTTCCCCTTTAGAACAGGTGTTTAAAAGCTCGGCATCTGCCCCAGAGCAAAGAATAAAAAATTTTTGTAACATGATGATTTTTTTTGATTGATGATGGTTTGTAATGGGTGAACGTAATTATTTGATTTTTGGTACGCAAAAAGCCCTCGAAAAGAGGGCTTTAACATATGTTTGACGTTATTTCTATTCGATTGTTACAGGGTCTTTTGTAATTCGAACAATTTGCTTGCCGTTTTTGTTGCGCGATTCAATATTCAACTCTTTGTTATTTTTCAATAAATCAATAGCATTGTCTGAAGAAATCTTTTCTCCCTCATACATAAATGTAGCTCCTTTTTTAGCTGCGTTAATAACGTAGTCTAAAGGTGAAGGTGGTGTTGGTGGGGCAGGAGGTGGCGGAATTCGTAAATCATTGTTCTCTTTATAAATTCGAACTTCTGGTTGCTTATTTGTATAAGGAAGGGTTTCAACTTTTATATTTGTTTCATTCTTTATAATTTGAAACCCTTCTTCGGAGGTTGTTTTTTTTCCATCAAAAAAGAATTGTGCATCTTGTTTTTCAAGGGAACGTAAGTTTTTCATAAGACTAGGCGAATTGTCTAGTTTAGACGAACTTGAGTTATAAATATATACCCTCATATTTTCTATATCGCTACCAGCATAAAAAGTATTTGTGGTTGCTGGAATGCCGTTAACCGCTTTTAGGTCAAGATTGTTATGATCATAAGGATCTTGGGTTTTTATTACTCTATTTATTTCTGCATCTGCATAATCAGTAGTATTAGGAGCCTTTGGAACTATTAGTGCAGGTGGTGGTTCAGGAAAATCAGGGAATGGTTGTGCGTTCCCTTTTTGTTCTTCAGACATTAATCCATAGATATGTTTTAATTGATCTACATCAGATTTTACGATGCGAATGTTTCCACCTTTGGCCATCATAGAATTATACTTTTTTGCCAAATCATTATAGGCTGTAATTTGTTTTTTCGTTGCACCTTTTTGATTCGCCTTTGGCAAACATTCAGGAAAAGGTTGCGCGGCCTCTTTTTGAGCCGGACTCATATTACGGTAGATGGTTTCTAATAGGTATAAATCTTTTAAAGGGATGATTCTTTTTTCAATTGGGATGGCATTGTATTTTTTTGCGAGTTTATTATATTCACTGATATTATTTGATTGTAAGATTATTTTATTAGTATTCAGAATAACAGTTTCGGGAGTGATTTCTATTTCGTCTTTATAATCTGCAGCGTCCATAATATATTCTGAAGTGCAAAATTTTATTTGTTTAATATTTGCTTTTCTAATTTCGGTTGTAATAGAAAACATAAATTCAGATTCTAATGTATCCTCTGTTAGACCTTCAATGCGAATGTTTTCAAGTTTAACATCAGGCTGAATTTCATTTTCTATCTCAACCGCTAAATCTTTTAAAAGAACGGGAGTATTATGTATTAAAATTTCAGTATTCTTTTTAATATATAATTCAATGATTTGTTCTTTTTCTTCGGTATAATTAAGTTTTAAGGCATCTACATTTTCTAACTCTTTTTGGATGCCACTTAAAAGGGTTTGTTGTTCTTGAGGAGTACCTTCTTTTTGAATCTCAAGTATTTCTTTCTCACTAAAACCTAGAAGTAAAATTGCAGCTATTGGTATAATAAGCAGGCTTTTGATTAGGAACACTTTTCTTGATGTTTCTTTTTTCATGACTGTAAATCGTTTTTTGATTGATGAATAATTGATGGCATTTGCTAATTGTGGTTCTGCGGCATTTGATGAAAATGCCAATAATATTTTCTGATAATCGCTTTTTTCTAGCCCGTTGTTTAGTACGGCACTATCCGCTAAAAATTCGTGATTTAATTTTATTGATTTTTTGAATAGATAGATAAGTGGGTTAAACCAGAGTACTATTTGAAGTATCTCGAGAACTAAAATATCTATGCTGTGCTTTTGTTTCGCGTGAGTTTCTTCATGTAATAATACAGCAGGGGGTATTTCATTTGCTTCATATTTCTGCTTGTTTAAAAAGATATAATTGAAAAATGTATGTGGTACAATTTGTAACGATAATAATACCTTTATAATCCTATTTGTCTGCTGCTTAGGATTGTTTTGTATAGTATTTTTAATCTGATAAAGATTCTTGAAAAACTTAAGACTAAAGAATAGCACTCCTAAACTGTATATGCTTAAAAGTGACCAATACGTATAGTCGATAGATTCGATACTAGGGGTGTGATACGATTCTAAACTATAATCTTCTGTTAGTGTAAAGGAAGTGGAAATTGGCGTTATGTAGACAACCTCAGTAAAAACAACTGCTGGTATTACTAAGCTAATAGCTATTGCAGCCAATAGAAAATAACGTTTAAAAGTATGCATGCTTTCGTTTTCCAAAAACAGTTTGTAGAAGACCAAAAAGATGGCCATGCAAGCGGCAGATTTTAAAAGGAAGATAATCATGCCTATTTTTTTAAGATTTCACTATCTATTAATTTCTTTAAATCTTCTAATTCAGTTTTGCTTAAATTGGTTTCTTGTGTGAAAAACGAAGCGAACTGACTAGCACTATCGTTGAAAAAGTTCTTAATGAGTCCGTTTACGTGTTTTGAGAAATAATCTTTCTTTTTAACAAGGGGAAAATATTCTCTACTTCTTCCAAAATTTTTGTAGTCAATAAAACCTTTATCGGCCATTCTTTTTAGTAAGGTTGCTACGGTTGTCGTTGCCGGTTTAGGGTCTGGGTACTCATCAAGCAAATCTTTCATAAAAGCTTTCTTCTGTTTCCAGAGGATATTCATTAATTCTTCTTCCGATTTTGACAACTGCATTTTCTACAAGTTTAGAATGTGTTCTACAAACATAGAGTAAATATTTTAATTCTACAAGTGTAGAGTTAAAAATAATTAGAACTATTTATGATTTTTTGAAACCGATGACAATTGAAATTGCTGCAGACACTAGCCCTACAGATAAGAGAATGTTTCCATTTATCAATCCAAATTCCCAGTGTAAGATTTTAAACTGAGCACCTATGACTATGCAAAGGACTGCAATGGTGTTTAAAATGATGGAATAAAACTTCTTTTTTGGTACTTGTCTTTTTCCTACTGGTTTAGAAGTATCATTCAGAGAGAAGAATTGATTTTTTATATAAACAATTATAAAGACAACCAGAGCTATTTTGAAGATATACGAGAATATAAAACCATAATTTAAATGAAGTACACTAAATAAATACTGAAATAAAAATGAGATTAATAAAAACAACTTGGCATAGTCTAACCATTGTTTTGGTGTCTTTAGACTAAACCATATACCATAGAATACTGCTATACCGCTAATTGCTATAATTAGTAATACTTCAGAAAATTGCCAGTGCATTATTTTAAAAAACACAGCAACTAGAGCCAAGGCAATACTTAAACGAAGAAAAAGGCTGGTTTTTTGCTTTGAAATCAATACTTAATTTTTTCTATTGACTAGTTAAAACGATTTTAGTGCTTTCTAAGTATGCGCTGTTGTGGCTTCATCCTGTTATAAAAGCTTAAATTTGAGATCTAAAATAACCAATAATGAGTGTATTATCTGATTTGGAAGAACGTAGTGGTTCAACTTGTGAACTTTGTGCGGGTACCAATAATTTAGAAGTTTTTGAAGTGGAGCCGGTTTCTATAAGTGGTGTAGATGTTAGTATTTTGGCTTGTGAAACATGTCGCACACAAATTTTAGACCCAGAACAAATGGATGCCAATCACTGGCGTTGTCTTAATGATAGTATGTGGAGTGAATATGATTCTGTAAAGGTCGTTGCGTGGCGTATGCTATCGCGTTTAAAGTCTGAAGGTTGGCCTAAAGACCTTTTAGATATGTTGTACTTAGAGCCAGAAGTTTTAGATTGGGCAAAAGCTACAGGTGAAGGAATGGCCGAAGCTGATAAAATTATTCATAGAGATGTGAACGGTGTTATTCTTGAGAACGGAGATAGTGTTGTACTTATAAAGGACCTTAAAATAAAAGGATCTAGCCAAATTGCTAAACAAGGTACTGCGGTTCGTAGAATTTCTTTAGATCGCGAGAACGCTGAGTTTATTGAAGGTAAAGTAGGCCCTACGCTTACTGTAATTATTACGAAGTACGTGAAGAAAATATAAAACGTCTTTGCGAGGAGTTTTTTGAACTTCCTCGCAAAGACATTTGTTTTATTTATTCATTTCAGTAAAATATTGGTAGAAATAAGGGATAGTTTCAATACCCTTAAAATAATTCCAAACGCCGAAATGTTCGTTAGGGGAGTGGATGGCATCACTATCTAATCCAAATCCCATTAGAATAGTCTTACTACCTAATTCTTTTTCAAACAAAGAAACAATTGGAATACTACCACCACTACGTTGTGGAATCGGTTTTTTGCCGAATGTTGTTTCATAGGCTTTTGATGCTGCTTGATACGCAATGGTATCAATAGGAGTAACATACCCTTGTCCGCCATGATGTGGTTTTACTTTTACCGTAACACCTTTTGGGGCTATAGCTTCGAAATGTGTTTTAAACAGCTCTGTGATTTCTTTCCAATCTTGATTAGGCACCAAACGCATTGAAATTTTTGCATAAGCTTTGCTAGCAATAACGGTCTTGGCACCTTCACCAATATACCCACCCCAAATACCATTGACATCTAATGTTGGTCTAATGGAGTTACGTTCATTTGTAGAGTACCCTTTTTCACCGTAAACAGATGCTATATCTAGAGCTTTTTGATAGCTGTCTAAACTGAAAGGTGCTTTTGCCATTTCAGCCCGTTCTTCTTTTGACAGCTCTTCTACCTTATCATAAAAACCAGGTATGGTTACATGATTGTTATCATCATGAAGACTAGCAATCATTTTTGTTAGAATATTGATTGGGTTGGCCACTGCACCACCATAAAGTCCCGAATGCAAATCTCTGTTTGGTCCGGTTACTTCAACTTCTACATAACTTAATCCACGAAGTCCGGTTGTGATAGAAGGCACATCGTTAGCAATCATTCCTGTATCAGAAATTAAAATAACATCATTGGCCAACTTCGCTTTATTCGCAGCCACGTAAATCCCTAAATTATTACTACCCACTTCCTCTTCGCCTTCAATCATGAATTTTACATTACAAGGAAGTTGATTGGTCTTCACCATCAGTTCTAATGCTTTTACATGCATATACATTTGGCCTTTGTCATCACAAGCCCCTCTAGCATAAATGGCCCCTTCGGGGTGTGCATCTGTCTTCTTGATAACAGGCTCGAACGGTGGGGAATGCCATAAATCAATCGGATCTGCTGGTTGTACATCGTAATGCCCGTATACCAACACTGTTGGTAAATCAGAATTTATAATTTTTTCTCCATATACTATTGGGTAACCAGCAGTTTCATGAATTTCAACAACATCACAACCTGCATCTTCTAATCTTTTCTTTACCAATTTAGCAGTATCAACCACATCTTGAGAGAAAGCAGGATCTGCGCTAACTGACGGGATCTTAAGTAATTCAATAAGCTCTTTTAAAAATCGGTCCTTATTTTCCGATAGATAATTATTTACGTTTTGCATGTTATATTTTGTATGACTTTTGATAAAAGTACAAAAAGCGCAATTTTTAAATGGTAAAATTTAAAGAATTGAATTTTTGGCTTATATTTGCAGCCCGATAATCACTATTTATGTGGTTTGAAAAGTATGCAGGCGTGGTGGAATTGGTAGACACGCTAGACTTAGGATCTAGTGCCGCAAGGTGTGAGAGTTCGAGTCTCTCCGCCTGTACATAGTAAAAAAGCCGACTAAATAGTCGGCTTTTTTTATTCTAATAAAAAGATAGGGCACACCAATTTGGCTTTTTTCGATAGCTTTCTCTACTGTCTTTTATTAATATCTCTTCGTAACATTTAAATTACTTTTTGTCTTCAAAAAAATGATTTAAGGGTGTCTTCTCGAATTCTTAAGATTAACTTATTTGGTAATCTTTTACTAATTGTTTTTTATCCGGTAGGTGATTCTACGGTTGGTAATAACGGTAGAAGTATTGACTGTCGCCAAAACTGCTACTCTCCCAGAAATACAGCCGTTCTCAGATGCCTCTACATAAAAACTAGTAGATGTGGAAATAGTGGGTGTAGTAAAAGAAGTTCCGGCTCCTAAAGAAGAACCTCCAGAAGGGTTTAAATACCAATTTAATGTTCCTGAAGA
>CAXBIJ010000144.1:0-8917 GCA_963975675.1 uncultured Maribacter sp.
ATAGATTCAGTATGTTAAGAAGAAAAAATCTAGTCTCTCTAGACCGAAAAAAACCTTCAAGAAATTGAGCGTTTTTTTCGTTTATATAGATTTCTCATAGGGTTAACACGAATTATAGCCACTAATTGAGTAGCTATACAACCCCCTTAAAGAACTTGTATTAAATCCCTTTATATAAAAAACGTAACTCTAGATAGTTTAAAAAACACCTTCTTAAAGACCATAAATAACAATAGCGCTATAAACCCAACAGCCAAGCCTATAATAAATTCTATGAGTATACCTGGAACATTTGGTAGAAGATGGTGAAAAACATCAATGTTGTGAACAAAAATACCACCAGAAACTAGTAGCAAGGCAATTGTTCCAATTACCGAAAGCGCTTTAATAACCTTAGGTAGCGCATGAACAAAAAAGTGCCCTATTTTATCTGAAAAACTATCATCTTCTTTGTTGAGGTTAATTAATCTGAATTCATATATACCATTTCATCTATATATTTTATACGAATAGGCTCAACATACATGGGCATAATCAAAATGATAAAGAATTACAACATGTAATAGGTTTAACTGGTTTGTCACTTAATAGTATTAACGTAACCAAATTGACTTACTTTTAAAATTAAGCGTGATTATTTCTTGTATACGAAGTACATTTCCATTAACCCCTTGCCTTTTGCTTCTATTTTACCACGCGATTCAAATTCATACTCCTCGTGATCTTTTAAAATTTCATAAGTCGTTGCAGATATGTTAATCATTCCAGGTGCCCCTGAACTTTCCATTCTGTTTGCAGTATTAACCGTGTCACCCCAAATATCATATTGGTATTTTTTAACGCCCACAATACCTGCTACAACTGGTCCGGTATGTATGCCTATTCTAGCCTCAAAGTACGGTTCGTTCAACTTCTTTTTTTCTTCTGCCAAGTTGTTCATGAATGCCTGAATCTCAAGTGCGGCTTCTACAGCGTCAATGGCATGCGTTTCATTCACTGTAGGCAAACCTCCGGCAGCCATGTAAGCATCACCAATAGTTTTAATTTTTTCTATATTATGTCTTTCCATAATATGATCAAATTCTGAGAAGCATAAATTTACTTCATGTACCAATTCCTGAGGAGTTAAGTCTTCTGAAATTGCAGTAAATCCTTGAAAATCGGTAAATAAGACAGTGGCAAACTTAATTAATTGTGCTTCTGCCGAGCCTTTTTCTTTCAACTCCTCAGCTATTTCTGCAGGTAAAATATTCAATAGTAATTTATCTGACCTGTCTTTTTGTTTAACCAATTCTGCCGTTCTTTCCGCTACCTTCTGTCCCAACTCCCTATTAACTTTTGTTTGCAACTGACGATTTTCTCCAAGTTGTAAAATAATCTCTTCTTGTTTATTTTGATTTTCCAATTGTAACAAGTTTATACGGTCTGCAAGTGCAAAAGACAGTAATAATACCTCCGTCATGTGCCCAATGAATATACCATGGGTAGTAATAAAATTACTTGGAACAACATTGTTAAGGGCAAGAATAAAAACGATAACCATAATTAAAAAAGCGGTCCATCCAATAAGGAAATACTTTGCTACACGTACTCCTCTTTTTAGACTAATAATACCGGCGATGATAAAGTAAATGGCACCCAATAAACTAAACATTTGAGATAATACAAGCGCCAGTACAAATAATCCTGTAAGATTTAAAATGATAAGCAAAACATTAATAATGATGATTGCATATGCAGTGTAGAGCAGTCCTTTTTGTTTTTTATCAATACCAAGTAAATGGAGTGTAAAAAAGGTAATTGAAATATTTGTGATACTCACAAAAACAGGAATCATTGGATTGATTCCGGGGCTGTTTGGCCAAATAAATTGATAAGCAAACCCTTCTAACCCTAAATAAAAAATCATCGAGCTTATTATATAAAACAAGTAATATAAATAACTGCGATCACGCACAGACATGTATACGAATAGGTTATATAAAAAAGCGAAAACCATTATTCCAAGGTATAGACCCCAAAACAAGTAACGCAACTGATTGTGCTCAACCAATTTTTTCTTAGAAGATAATACGATTGGAATTTGAAAAGGATATATACTATGTCCTTTGATATAAAATGTAGTTTGGGTAGCGTCTTGCAGCTTTAAATCCAGCAACCAATTTTCAGACTTAATGGGTCTTTCATAAAAAATTTTATTGGAACTACCTGAGAATAGGTGTTTTGAAGCTGCTCCAACTATTTCATACACTTCAAGTTCATTTAGAAGAGAGGCCGATATTTCAAGAAATATTTCTTTTTCTGTTTCACTATTAACCGTAAAACGCATCCAGACATTATCTGGGATATTTCCAAGATTTAATATATCAGAATCACAAGGAATAAAAGTTTTGTCTTGAATGTCATTAATTCCGAGATTTCGAGTGGTATCTACAAAGTACGATATATTTTTACCGATTTGGATTCGATCTCCTTCATTAATATGAATGGTCGATTGCGAATAACTTGAATTGAAAGCATAGATACTAAAAACTAGAAATAAAGTAATTGACTTGATATTCTTCATGACTTCTAAGTGTTTTTGTCAAATAACATGACTTGTTTAGCTGCCAATTCAACACTTATAGGTGCACCAATAGATTGCTGATAGTTAAAGAAATTATTGGGATCGTATTTGTTTTTTATTGCGACCAATTGATGGTAATATATTCCCCAATACGCGTATTGAAAATCCGTTTGATCTCTGTTAGGGTAATTTTGATTCGAATATCCGTCAGTGTATTGCTCCAAGAATTTATAAAAGTCATTTATCCAAATTCTATTTGCCTCTTGATCGTTTGTAACATCATCAAAAAAAGCAATGGTGTAGAAATTGAACAATGCATCGCGATGGATAAATGCGGAGTCTTCTACTGGATATTGATTAATAACTCCACCGTAGCCTTCTAAGTCTAGCATGCCAAATGTGTTCGGTACGGTATTGAAATAGGTTAAAATATTTTTATAATCATCTATTGATAGTGATCTTGAAACATAAGCACTACGACCATAGAATTTGAGAGATGGTAATTGGTTCGAGGGAATCGCAGGAATACCCTCCAATACATTGTTATTTACCACTGAGTACTTGGCCTGCAGACAATATACTTGAGTCACTCCTGGTATTGCCTTTAAAGGTTCAACAGCTGCTTCTAACCCAGCCTTATCTCCATTATAACAACCCCCAAAGCGAACTTTTTTTCGACTACCATTTAGGATGTCTGTATAAACGATGGTTTCAATACCCAAGTTTGGATGTTGATTTCCGGTTAAATAATTCTCTTGAATAGCATGCAAGGCTTGAGCTCCATAAGTTTCATCCGTTTCAATTTCCCATTCCAGGGCAATGCCCCAGACGAGGTCTAAATCAAACACTTTATACGTAATATCGAGAAGCACTCCGAAATTACCACCGGTTCCTCCACGTACAGCCCAAAATAAATCAATATTTTCACTTGCACTTGCTGTCAAAACGGTACCATCTGCTAACATCATTGTAAACGCCAATACACAATCCGACTCAATTCCAAAATTTCGAGATGTGAGACCGTAACCTCCTCCTTGCATATACCCTGCAATAGAAACACTTGGACACCCACCACCGGGCAAATGCAAATTAAAGAACTCTAATTGCGGATTTAATTCCTCAAAAGTCATACCTGCCTGAACCCAAAGCGTTTTGTTTGCTTTATCAACATGTAAGCTTTTTAAGTTGCTAATGTCAACCACTAAACCATCACAAACTGAATAATCGGCTAAACTATGTCCTCCCGATCTAATTACTGTATCTATCTTACGATTTCTGGCCTCCATCAAACAAATACCAATATCATTGTAGTTGGCAACATACACGATGAGTTTAGGAAAAGCCGGATATACATCGTTAAACTCTTTTTTATCGTTTTCATAGCCAGGTGACCATGGATAAACAATTTTTCCTTGAATTTTTTGCTCAAACTCAATAAGTTCTTTAATTATGAAAGGGTAATCAACAGGTAGGCCTTGCTCCTTGTCGATAGCAATTAAATCTGCTACCATTTGTTTTTTGTAGGCTTCCCTTGGAGTTAATCGGATTTTCACGAATTTCAGGTTAGTTGGTTAATTGGATAGATTGTTAGGTTGTTAGGTTGTTAGGTTGTTAGATTGTTAGGTTGTTAGGTTGTTAGGTTGTTAGGTTGTTAGGTTGTTAGGTTGTTAGGTTAAAGATTTAATAACCGGGAAATAGATAAGCAATAACAACATTATTTACCGTCGTTTTAAACGATAGAACTCTGACGATCATACACTAAATTTAGTGATTTTTCGCGATTCTGAGTTATATCAATTGTAATATTAGGAAAGTTTCTAAGGGCAACCAAACCATCGCTTTAATTGTGTATTCAAATTATTAAGATTTGAACATGAGGGATTTACCAAAAATTTAAAATGCCGCAGAGATAATAATTGAGATAGCAAAAGAAAGTAAAAATGCATTTCTATCGTAGCCTAAACTACCAACAAATGCATAAATAAAAGACAGGGGAATGCATTTAAATAAATTAAATAAAAGCTAATTTTTCTTCCTCTTTTGCCTTCACTTCTAAGGAAGTATATTTTCCTAAATAATGGCCCCCGATAGACCCTATCATTATTGAAATTAATGAAAGAAAAACCCCAGGTAAGAGTCCGAACACTTTTCCGTTAGAATACATGACTGTACTCGATGGTACTAGTCAAACAAATATCAGACGTTAAAGCAAGAAAACTTAGTACAGCATAGGTCGGTTTATTATTGCTTGGTTCTTTAAGTAAATAGCAAATATAAACTTCGATATTATTGAAAAGCAAGAGTACAACTACGCTGATTACTGCAATTAGTAAAAAAGAAATTGCAATTTTTTCAAATGACTTTTTTAGATGTACTTCTTACCCAGAGAATTCAAAAGAAAAATTATTTTTTATCCCTTGAGTTCTTCTTATTTAAATAGAAGCAATTTTTTCATCGTTTAATTATCAAAACGAAAATTTACTGAATACAAAACAGGATTGGCATATGTATTTACATAGCCATTCGGAGTAGTACCTGAAGTGGGGCCATCTGAAAGAATTCCTCCGTACATATAACCAACCTTCATCTCAGAAGGATGATTTAATAAAATCTTGTCTAAATCTAGAAAAGTTTCAAAACCATCAACTGTGTATTGCTGCGATGGAATAAAAGACGCATTGCTTCCTAAATATTTTGGCAATAAAGGAAGTGGAGGTATTTGATCTTGTTCAATCGATGAAATTCCATCTGTTTCCATAAAACTAACCAGATTAGAGAATGGCATAGGGATATTCTGTGATCCAATGCTGTCACCTATAACCAACTTACCAGAGTCTGAATCATATTTCATATATGAAATACCTCCAAGCATTGCATACCGTATGGTCTCATCAGGACCAGAATAGATTGGTAGTACCGCAGTGGTATATTGATTACATCGTTGCTCAAAAAGACCAATACTAATTGTAGGTTTTCCGGCAGAAAGTCCTTTTATATAAATTGGGTTGTTGTAACTCAGATCACTGGTAGTAAAAACTCCTCCATAGATAATAGCATCAAGTGATTTGTCGGCCGTAATAAAAGGCACTAAGTTAAAGTCTCGTCGATGAAGATTTACTGGATCTACTAGTGAATCTTTATTGGTAATTGACCATGTTTCACCACTTTGCTCCAAGGTAAAGCTGCGAATTGAATTGGTATATTTTCCGGTCAGCCCAGTGGAATAAGTTCCTTCATAATCTTGACCGCCTATTAGATAAAAATTATTATTCACCACCATAAGCTGCCCTCCCGTTACCCGAACAAAATCATTATTGATTGCAATCGGAAACACTTCGCTAAGCGAAGGACTAGATCCGCCACTCTTAACATAGCTAACCAAATTTTGAAGATTTATCTTGAAAAAATAATTCGATGTTGTATTGAACTGAGTTTGATTCTGGTCGCTCACGGTATAACCTCCACACACATAAAAATCATTGCCCACCTGATAAGATTGCGAATTGGAAGCAGATAGCGCGTTCCAATATTCTTTTGGGATAGGAATACCATAAGATGCTCCTTGAATTGGATCGATTACCCACAGACTATCATTAGCAACAGACGAAAGAAATGGTTTAGGACTATTGGATGTTCCATGAAATCCAGTAGTTTGGCCCCCAATTATTATCCAAAGTTCATTGTACACTGCTTTAGTAAACGAGTGCAAAGCAGGCATGTAATAATTGATGGGTTCAGGTGTTAATGTAATCGTAAAAAAATCAGCATCAGTAGGCTGCATAGATTGTTGTGCTAATGCAGAAAATGTTGAATCTGAACTTGTGCCCTCAGATGCTACTTTTGACTTATCAGATGCATTGCCACAACTGAAAAGAATAATACAGCAAATGACGAACAGTACGGCTGTAAATGGGTTTTTAATAAAGCTAAAGTTAGACTGATTCATTTTTTTTAATTATTTGGTTAGCCCATAAGGTTAATAATTGTATTTGTTGTGCCGATAAATCACGAGTTACAGGCATATATAAAGGTTGATTCCAGTTCGACTCATCAATAAGCATCAACATTTTTTTCAATATGAATGGATCAGACCAGTTGGCCTCCGTGAAAGGAATAATGGCATTCATTACAGGATAAAGTGATTGAAATAATTGAAAACAGTTTTCGTAAACAACCTGCCATGTAATGGCAGACTCACCAGTTATATATTTATCTAGTGGTAAGTTGGCTTCAAGGGTACGTAATACTACCATTGAGGTATTCATTGCAAATCGAAATAAATTGGCCATTTTCCCATCCCATACCTGAGATTGCGCATCTACGAAGGCATAGGTAATGCAACCGTCAACATCCACTGGAAAATCAATTGGCATGCCATTAAAAATCTTATAGTTGTTGGTATTATTAATGTCTCCAGTTACCATATTTATTGCTTGTTTGGTCACAAAAACTGGCACACTCGGACTTACTGGTTTTCCTCTATAAAACACATTAAGGGTACACGGAATTTTAGGCAAGCCATCACTCATATAATTGTAATTCGCTTGCTTCTGTTGTGCGTAATTACCCATTTGATCCGAGGTTATTAAATAATTGTTTTCACTAGACACCGTCGAATCATTTAAGAGTAGATAAAAATATCCGTTGGAATAATTGGTAGTTGAAGCGACAGCAATATCGAATAAACCACCTGTTGCAAGCAATTGCTTCATATTATAATCGGTATCATAACTTAGACTGCCAACCATTTGTGGACTGCCTGGCGTATCAGACTGAAACATCAACGTAAAAACGCCGTAATTATATGTCTGAAAAGTTTGATATGCCGGAATGTCGCTATCGCCAGCATATGAGGCTGGTTCGGAGGGGGCATGGGTTCCATACTCATTGATAAAATTAATGATATCAAGGGAAATGAGGTTAAGAGATGAATTATAAATAAACTGAATAGGGCCAAAATTTATACTTTTTGGAACCGATAATTCACTACCTCCTTTAGTTTTTGGTTTTGGAATTTTGGTAGTATCAATTGTTATCTCAGATGCATTTTTTAATAAACGGCAAATAGAAGTGGTTTTCATATCTCCATCATACCATGGTGTTATTGTTCCACTCACAGCAACAACAGCAGGATTTTTAGGCACGAGTGATTTATTGCCCTTTAAATCAGAAATCTCTTTGGTAGCAAGTTTTTTATAATCTGGATTACGAACTTCATAAACCTGATGGATCAAATATTTTATACACAAACCATTCGCTTGTTTGCCTGTTTGTTGAAACATCATTTTCGACAATTCACTTGAATCATCTAATTCAAGCATGGTATAGAAACAAGCGGAACCACCCATAGGTAAAAGAGAGTGGTCAGAATAATTTAACGTTTTTGTGAGGTTCATCCATCGGCTGGTTGATTTCACTGGCTTACCTTTAAAAAAGGTAGTTTCATTTCCGTTTGCATCTTTTGCGTATAAACCAGCCTCTCCACAAAATATTTGGGTACACATTTGACCCATTGCATCTACATCACATAAATAGGCGGATGTTCGAGAATCTGGCGAAAAATAATTTTTATTGAAGGAAAGTTCAGCCCCAAACATAGCGGCAAAATCAGGCGGACAACCTGTCTGCTCTTCTCGTGTATAGGTAACTACACCTCCATCTGAGTTCGGCAGCGTGATACCTATAACCTGAGTATCTTCCAACGACATACTTAGATCACCATAATAATTCCAATATCCCGGATTTACATTAAGGATACCCATATTTTCATATAATAAATGATAAGCCTCTTCAATTATAACCCCATTTACTTCTAACGTTCCTAATGGGGTTGTGGCCCATTCTTCGTAATTATCTTTGGTCACCGGTAATATTGGGACATATCTATTGCCGTTTTTATCAGTCTTTATTATAAGCCCCTTACCCATAAGTGGCTGGGGGTCGTTTTCAGGTGGAAGATAGCATCGTGGTGGCATAAAGGCTTCGGACTCATCTTGGTCGAACATTGATAAAGAGGGGCCATAGTTTCCATTGTTGGCAGTGGAAGTATCTAAAAGCGCAGTTCCATGAAAATTGATACGAGGTAAATCGAATTGGCTCATATTGAAAGGTTTAATTCGGCTTAATTAACTGGTTTTGAACAACAATTTAGCATCTTTAATATGAATACATCTTAAATTCTAAAAAAATAATAGCGAATTCTTGACACATTATAGATTAAGTGTGTTCACGAGAAAAGTTCGAATCCCCTCCAAATTGCAAGAAGCGCTCAAGAAATTGAGAGCTTTTTTCGTTTATAAAATCACTGTATCAAAAACAATGTAACTCTAGGTAGTTTTAAAAAATACCTTC
>CAXBIJ010000145.1:0-8866 GCA_963975675.1 uncultured Maribacter sp.
AAGTGCCAAAACATATGATTGTTATTGGTGGAGGTGTTATTGGTTTAGAATTAGGTCAAGTGTACAAGAGACTTGGTGCAGATGTAACTGTTGTTGAATTCATGGATCGTATTATTCCGGGTATGGACGCTGCGCTTTCAAAAGAATTGACCAAGGTGATGAAAAAGCAAAAAGTAAAATTTGCATTATCACACAAAGTAAAATCAGTTGAGAGAAAAGGTAAAACTATAATTGTAAAGGCTGACGATAAAAAAGGTCAAGAAGTTGTTTTTGAAGGTGATTATTGTTTAGTTGCTGTAGGTAGAAGACCTTATACAGATGGATTAAATGTTGATGCTGCTGGTGTTAAACTAGATGATAGAGGTAAAGTAATCGTTGATAATCATTTAAAGACAAGCGTTAGTAATATTTATGCTATTGGCGATGTTATTAAAGGTGCTATGTTGGCGCATAAAGCAGAAGAGGAAGGTACTTTGGTTGCTGAACAGATTGCGGGTCAAAAACCTCACATCGATTATAATTTAATACCAGGTGTAGTTTATACGTGGCCAGAAGTTGCTGCTGTTGGTAAAACAGAAGAGGAGCTTATAGAAGCTGGTGTAGATTATAAGGTAGGGCAGTTTCCTATGCGTGCCTTAGGTCGTGCAAGAGCAAGTATGGATACTGATGGTTTTGTTAAGATATTGGCAGATAAGAAGACTGATGAAGTATTAGGAGTGCATATGATTGGTGCTCGTTGTGCAGATTTAATTACTGAAGCTGTAACTGCTATGGAGTTTAGAGCATCTGCTGAGGATATTTCTAGAATGAGCCATGCTCACCCAACATATGCTGAAGCTGTTAAAGAAGCAGCATTAGCAGCTACTGGAGATCGTGCATTACACATTTAGTAGTACAGATAACATAAATAAAAAAGCAGCCAAATGGCTGCTTTTTTTATTTTAAAAATTCCCTCGTAGAGTATAACTAGAAAGAAATCTAATTAATTTTTTATAAAGCCTAAAACTCGAAAAAGTTTTTCAGTTAGCGTTCTTGCTATTTCAAAAGCGATTAGTGCTGCTTGTTCTAAATATATTCTCGTAGTAGACAAAAATGAAATCAGACCAGATTTAATTTCGATTTTATGGTTTTCATATTTTAATGCAAGAATGGTGCTTACAATCATGAATAAAATTGCGCCAAATACCGCTACCCACGGATTTAAAGAATGATGAAAATAACGGTATAGCCCTATACCGGTAAAACTTCCGTAAAGAATAATAAAATGAATAATGTATATCGATAAAGTACTTGATCCTATTTTAAGCCAAGTGCTATTCATTAAAAATTTACGTAGTATAATGAATATTGAAAAAACGATAAGAACATCACCTAAACGAATGAAAAGATAGTTGTTATTGAAAATAGATTGGAATAATTGTATGCCGGTTAACTCATATATAGAATAGAAAAAGTCTGAAGAAAAGAGGATTAAAATCAATCCGGTTAGTATATAAATAGGAACGATGTAGGAATATAAATTTTTATTGCTCTTATATTTGGAGAATAGAACCGACAAAAAGCTACCGATGGTAGCATAACCTAACCAAGGAATTATTGTAAATACTGACCCATTTGATTTTGAAAAGTAATTTGCTAAAAATTGAGGTAAGTAGTCAAAACTAGATGCTTTATATGTTGGTTCGAATAAGAATAATAAAATCGTTGTGGCTATTAATATAGTAGGGAAAATCCATTTTTGTTTAGCGAAGGTGAGAAGGTAAAACCCGCAGATAAACAATAATGAAAGTCCTATACAATGTAATACGTCTACGAGGTAAAAAGAGTCATAAACCTCTCCTTTAAAAATACCGAACAAGTTTATTCTTAAAAGGTAAGCTATGGCTAAAAGTTCTAATCCTCTTTTAAGTCCTTTCTTAACGCGAGGATTGTCCCAACCCGTTTCTGGAGATTTAATCAAAAGATAGGTAAAGATAAAACCAGAAACTGTAAAGAATACAGGAGCAGTAATTCCTCTAAAATATTTCCATGTGCTATAAAGAAAATTAGAATTATCTCGAAAGGCATTATCTAGTAGTCCATCAATAAAATGACCTTGTAACATCATTAAAATGGCCCAAGCTCTTATGGCGTCTAAAAAAAACAATCTTGACTTAGAGTTGTTCATTATAGTAATTATATCCTATATACTTATGAAACAGTATGTTTGGATGTTTACGGTTGCAAAATTAGATAAAATAAATTAAGGTTTATTCTAATTGAATTAAATTCGCAAACATTCAAAAATCAGGTTTATGGATTATATTTTAGCATTTGCAGGTAGTAATTCTTCAGTTTCAATTAATTATAAATTGGTAAAGTTTACTTCTTCCTTAATAAAAGGTCACGACGTACGGTTACGTGATATGGCAAATTGCCCATTTCCAATGTATAGTCAAGATGAAGAAAAGGAAAACGGATACTCCAATTCACTTGTTGAATTTAAAAACGAAATTATGAATGCTAAAGCTTTGATAATTTCTGTAAATGAACATAATAGTTACCCGTCTGCATATTTTAAAAATGTAATAGATTGGCTTTCTCGGTTAGATGCTAAGTTTTTGGTTGATAAAAAGATTTTGTTAATGGCTACCTCAAATGGAGGTCGTGGTGCTATTGGTTCATTAGAGGTCGCTGAAAAAATGCTGACTCGGTTTAAGGGTGTTATTGTGGAAACCTTTTCGCTGCCCAAGTATGGTGAAAACTTCGATGAGAAAGAAGGAATTATTAACTCAGATTTAGCCAAAATTCATGCTGAGAAAGTTGCTTCTTTTATTAATTCAATTTCTTAATGATTCGATAGTATTTCTTGGATAAAACTCAAGGATATTCTTAATGATAATAGTTACTTAGTTACCTTTATACAGTGTTAGAAGCATTTAAAAAACATATTGAAAATTCATTTCCTGAGTTGCAAGATAATCACTTCATTATTGCTTGTAGTGGTGGATTGGATAGTATGGTTTTAACTGATTTGTGCCAGCATGCTCAACTTCAATATTCTTTGGCGCATTGCAATTTTAGATTGCGAGGTGAAGATAGTAATGGAGATGAAAATTTTGTTCGCGAATATGGAGAGAAGAAAGGGGTAGTGGTTTACGTGACCCATTTTGATATATATGACCATGTAAATGAGCACAAAGTTTCTGTTCAAATGGCAGCACGTGAATTGCGCTATACTTGGTTTGAACAGTTAATTGTACAACATAATATTCCATACGTATTAACTGCCCACCATGCCAATGATAATGTAGAGACTTTCTTAATTAATTTATCTAGAGGTACGGGTATTGATGGTTTAACAGGTATACCAGCTAAAACAACTATTTTAAGAAGACCGCTATTGCCATTTACTAGGCAAGAGTTAGAATCATATGCTGAAGAGCAAAAACTAAAATGGAGAGAAGATGCCAGTAATGCAGATACTAAGTATTTAAGGAATAAAATTCGGTTAGAGATTATTCCGAAATTGAAAGAGCTGCACCCCACTTTTCTAGATAATTTCAACAATACGTTACATTATTTGAATCAGACCGAGAATATTGCTTCGGCCTATCTTAATAAGTTGAAAGAAGAGCTTTTTTGCAAGCATGATGGAAAGTTTGAAATTTCAATAAAAAAATTAAAAGAATTAAATCCTTTGCCAATCTATTTGTTTGGGCTTTTTAGCGAATTTGGGTTTAAAGAATTAGAGAACCTCGAAACTTTGCTAGATGGCTTGAGCGGAAAACAATTGTTTTCTTCAACCCATATTTTGCTAAAGAATCGTAACGTACTGTTATTATCACCAATTGGTAAGAAAGAAGCGGAAGAAAAGGAATTTTTAATACACGAAAATCTGACTGAATTAAATCATCCCTTATCGCTAAAATTTTCGACGGTACCTGAACGTTTTAATAATTCAGATAAAGAGATATTCGTTCAAAAAAATACGTTAAACTATCCTTTGGTGATAAGGAAATGGAAAAAAGGCGACTATTTTTACCCAATTGGCTTAAATCGAAAAAAGAAACTTTCAAAGTTTTTTAAAGATGAAAAGGTTGATGTTCTTTCAAAAGATGAAATTTGGCTGTTATGCTCTAATGAACAAATTATATGGGTTATAGGTATGCGAGGAGACCATCGATTTAGAGTTGAAAATAGTGCCGAAGAGATTTTAAAAATAGAATTGATATGATGAGAATTATTGCTTTACTACTTTTTATGGTTGTGTTACCACTTGGTTCATATGCCCAATCGGATGATAACCCGGTAGTTTGGGAGCAGCAAGTAAATAAAATTTCCGAAACCGAGTATGAATTGGTAATGCAGGCATCAATTTTTGAGGGTTGGCATTTGTATTCTCAATTTACTTCTGAATTTGGAGCGCTGCCTATTATTTTCAAATATAAAGTGGCCAATGAAAAATATGTTTTAATTGATGGTACGACCGAGAGTGAAACATTTACTGAGTACAGTGATATTTTTGAGGTAGATGAAACCTTTTTCAAAGAAAATGCAACATTTACGCAGCGAATAAAAATTCTGGATTCTAGCATTAATCAAATAGAGGTTTATTCAGAATATCAGGTGTGCAAAGATGTTTGTATTCCTATGGATAAAACATTCGTTTTCACTTTAGATGGTTCAGAAGCTAAGGAGGTCCTATTAACGGTAGACGAAAGAAGTCTAGCTCTAGGGCAGCAATTAAGATTAGACCTAAAGAATAAAGAACTCCTTACTCAAGGTCAAGATAATATTGCCGAAAGCACGAATATTTGGGTCATTTTTGGCTTAGGCTTTCTTGGCGGACTAATTGCTTTATTGACACCTTGTGTATTTCCTATGATACCTTTAACGGTGTCTTTCTTCACCAAACACTCCCAGAAGAAATCGAAAGGGATAATAAATGCATTGCTGTATGGTTTCTTTATAGTGCTTATCTATTTTCTATTAAGTCTTCCATTTCATTTGTTTGATTCGGTCGATTCGCAGATACTAAATTCAATAGCAACCAATGTATGGTTGAATCTTTTATTCTTTTTTATATTTCTATTTTTTGCTTTTTCATTTTTTGGATATTATGAACTAACCTTACCAAATTCATGGGCAAATAAAATGGATGCAGCATCTTCTAAGGTTGGTGGAGTTATTGGCATCTTCTTCATGGCAGTTACCTTGGCCATCGTATCATTTTCATGCACCGGACCTATTTTAGGAGGGTTGTTAGGTGGTACTACATTGGCAGAAGGTGAAGTAGCAACTAATCTTACTGCGGGTATGACCGGTTTCGGTGTTGCTCTAGCTTTACCATTTGCTCTTTTTGCATTATTCCCTGCATGGTTGAATTCACTACCAAAATCTGGTGGATGGATGACTACGGTAAAAGTGGTACTCGGATTTTTAGAAATAGGCTTGGCGTTAAAATTCTTGTCGAATGCCGATATGGTGGGCCATTGGGGAATTTTAAAACGAGAAATATTTTTAGGAATATGGATTATTTTAGGAATAGCGATGACACTTTATTTATTTGGACTATATAAGTTTCCACATGATGGGCCCGTTAAGAAATTATCTATCGGTCGCAAATTAATAGCTTTCTTAAGTTTAGCATTTACAGTTTATTTGATACTGGGTGTGACCAAAATAACACACTTAAAATTATTAAGTGGTTTTCCACCACCAGAGTTTTACAGCGTATTTGAACAAGAAAGCGAGTGTCCGTTAGGAATTAACTGCTTTCAAGATTTTGAGGAAGGTTTAGCGTATGCTAAGGAAGTAAATAAACCAATTCTTTTAGATTTTACCGGTTGGGCATGTGTCAACTGTAGGAAGATGGAGGAGAATGTATGGAGTGATCCTGACGTGTTTCCTATCATCAAGAATAATTATGTACTTATTTCATTATATACTGATGATAGAGAAGAGCTTCCTGAATCTGAACAGTTCAATTTTCAATTTGATAGTGGTCGTGTAAAAGAGATTAATAACATTGCTCAAAAATGGGGAACCTTTCAAGATGTTAACTTTAATTCTATCTCTCAACCCTTTTATGTTTTATTGTCTCCAGATTTAAAAGTGCTCAATACAACCATACAAAATTCCGATATTCCCACGTATAAAAACTGGCTGTTAGAGGGGCTTAAAAATAATAATTGATATTCAGGACCTGTAGGATGTTGGCTACTTGTCAATAAAAAGCAGTACTACGAGGTGATTGGTGTTGAAAATTACCCTAACTTAGAATTTAATTCCCCCGGTACAAATGAGAACATTAAAAAGAATCGGAAAAATTCTATTGATAATTCTTGTCCTATTTGTTATAGGAATTGGAATTTTCATATACACGCTAAAACCAGACTATTCTGGAGAACAAGAACTTGTTCATCTTGAGAAAGAGGTTAGTGTTTACTATGATACTTACGGTATACCGCATATTTATGGAGAGAATGAAACCGATGCTTTTAGGGCATTAGGTTACGTTCATGCACAAGATCGCTTATGGCAAATGGAGCTACTTCGAAGAATTGCAAGTGGTGGCTTATCCGAAGTTTTTGGTAAAGATTTAGTGGGTACCGATAAGTTTTTTTTATCGTTAGGTATTGCAGATGCCTCTAAGATTACAGTTGCCAATGTTGATCAGGAAAATGAAGGTGTTGTTTTGGCAAAAGCGTATTTAGATGGCATCAATCAATTTATTTCTGAAGGACCTACACCAATTGAATTTTATCTAACTGGTATTGAAAAAGAAGAATTCGTTTTAGAAGATGTGTATAATACTATTGGTTATATGGCATTCAGTTTCGCAATGGCACACAAAACCGATCCGCTTTTAACAACCATAAATTCTAAATTAGGTCCCGATTATTTGAACGATTTACATATTGGGTCTGATGTTACTACTGAATGGATTAAAAATTATAATCCTACCCAAAACGATTCGATTCAGAACAACTTGACAGCGGCGGTCAATAAGGCTTTAAGCGTATTGAATGTTTCGTTATTTGAGGGCAGTAATAGTTGGGTTATAGCACCTGAAAAAACGAAGCACGGAAAAGTTATTTTAGCCAATGACCCGCATATTGGCTTTGCCCAACCATCTGTTTGGTATGAAGCACATATAGAAACCCCGAAGTATTCTAAATATGGTTATCATATTGCAGGCATACCTTTTCCGCTTTTAGGCCATAATAGAAAATCGGCCTATGGTATTACTATGTTCGAGAATGATGATGTTGATTTTTATTACGAACAGAACAATCCAGAGGATGATAATCAATACCTTTCTACTCAGGGGTATGTTGATTATGAGATTATAAAGAAAACCATTAAAGTAAAAGATTCAACAGATATAGAATTCACCTTTAAGAAATCTGTACATGGACCTATTCTAAACGGTATCGCTGACCAAGTACAAGGAGATAGACCAATAGCCATGTCATGGATTTACACCCAAATGGACAATAAGGTTATTGATGCATTATACGGATTGAGCCATTCGAATACCCTAAATGAATTTAAGACTGCACTACCCAATATTCATGCACCAGGTTTAAATATCATGTATGGTGATGCAGAGGGCAATGTAGCTTGGTTTGCAACTGCTCAATTATACAAAATTCCCGATTCTATAAACACTAAATTAATTTATGAAGTAGGAGAGGGGCTTCCAATAAAAAAAGAGTTACTCAGCTTTAATGAAAACCCTCAGGCTATAAACCCGCCAAATCATTACGTGTATTCTGCGAATAACCAACCTGATTCTATTGCAGGTATGCTTTACCCAGGGTATTACTTACCAGAGAATAGGGCAAAGAGAATTGTAAATCTATTAGAACCTAAAAATGATTGGGATAAAGAATCTGCAAGTGAAATGATTACCGATGTTACGTCCTCTGTAGAACCAACAATAATAGCAGATTTAGCCAAACTCATTGATATTAATTTATTGAATGAGACTGGATTGAAAGCAATAGATGGTTTAAAAATGTGGAATGGTAATTATAATCTTCAATCGGTAGAGGCAACCGTTTATAATCGTTGGATTTACTATTATTTAAAAAACACGTTTAAAGATGAATTGGGAGAAGAATTGTTTACTCAATTTTTAAGTACCCATTTTATGAAACGGCTTATCGCACCATCATCAAGAAATGAAAGCTCAGTCTGGTGGGATGATGTTTCAACCACTAATGTTGTAGAAAACATGAAGGATATTGTTAATAAATCCTTTGCCGAAGCAATAGAATCATTGGAAAATGATTTTGGAAAAAATAGTGAAAAATGGGAGTGGAAGTATGTTCATACTATAGAACATGGTCATCCAATTGGGCAAATTGCTGCACTTCGTTCATTTTTCAACGTAGGTCCTTATCCTATAGAGGGTTCAAGGGAGGTTATTAATAATCTTGGGTTTTCTTATGATGATAGTGGTTTATACAAAACCAGTTCAGGACCATCAACAAGAAGAATTATTGATTTTTCAGATATTGAAAACAGTATTAGTATTTTACCTACAGGCCAATCAGGTAATCCTTTTAGTAGACATTATAGAGATCAGGCAGAAATGTTTGTTAAGGGTGAATTTCGTAAAATGATGATGAACCAAGATGAGATTAAAGAGAATGCAAAATCTACTTTGATGCTTATGCCCTCAGTGAAATAATTGTGTAAAACGTATGCCTATGTTTGGGTGACTTCTTATATTAAACACGTTTTTTAAACAATTGATTTTAATTCATATATACTTTTAAAGCTTGTTATAATTGCATATTTTCGGTTAGATATATCTTTTTAAAGAATATATCTTAATTTTTATGTGTTAGATGAATAAATCTTTACTTGGGTC
>CAXBIJ010000146.1:0-8837 GCA_963975675.1 uncultured Maribacter sp.
AAGCAAGTACACCTGGTTGTACTGCCGAAGCATGTAATTTAAGGGATAATTATAAGGAATTACAAACCGAAGGTTATGAACTTTTAGGAGTAAGTGCCGATTCTGAGGTAAGACAAGCGAAATTTAAGGATAAATATAAATTTCCATTTCCTTTATTGGCAGATGAAGATCATACGGTTATTAGTGCATTCGGCGTTTGGGGACCTAAGAAATTCATGGGCCGAGAATATGATGGTATTCACAGAAAAACCTTTGTAGTAGATGGTGATGCTATTGTTACTAAGGTAATTGATAAAGTGAAAACGAAAGACCACGCTGCTCAATTATTAGAATAGTTGCGTGAAAATAATACTAAAAAGAGCCCATTTTTAATTGGGCACTTTTTATTTTAAATAACTATAAGTGAATGTTTTATATTAAGATTCCTCGGCTTCTATTTCAATAGTTTTTCTAACGAATAGATTTTTTTCTTTGATAATTTCTGCAATACCTTCAGGTAGCATTTTTTCCCAGCCTTCATCATTATTCATTAATTTCTTAAGAACATCTCTAGAGAAAATATGCATCACATCAGGTTCGTAGTCTATAATATCCATTACCTTACCATTGTATTTAAAGAATTTATATAATTCTTTCATACGTGGATGAACCTTAACATTGTTACTAGTCATTATCTGACCAGTATCAGGATTCTTCATTGGGTATAAATACACCTGTAAATCTTTAAAGAATAATTTACCGAATGCTTCAAGTATGCCTCCACTTAAATGACGATAATATTTTTCGTCGAATATGTCTACCAAATTATTAACACCCATGGTAAGACCAATTCTATTTTTGGTAAAATTATTAAAGTATTCAACTAGTTTATAATATTCTTGAAATTTAGAAATCATAACAGAATGGCCAAGTGAACATAATAGTTCAGCTCGGTCCATAAAATCTTGTTCATCAATTTCTCCAGATGCTCTCAAGTTAGAAAGTGTAATTTCAAAAATTACGATTGTATTATTTTGGTCAACTTGCTTATCTCTAATGAAAATATCATATGATTTTTCAAACATATCGAGATTCACTTTGGTTACGGGTCTAAAACTACCACGAAGGGCCAAAATGTTTTTCTTGTAAAGCACTGCTGCTGGTAAAAGGTTGTTGCCATCAGGACCGAACATAACAGCATCTGTCATGTCATTTTTAATAAGTTGTAAACTCATTAAACGGTTATCGACATCTTTAAAATTTGGGCCAGAAAAATTGACCATGTCTATTTCTAATGTATCCTTATCGATATGGTCATATAGATATTTCAACATCTTCTTTGGCTTGTCATATTTGTAAAATGCGCCATATATTAAGTTACCCCCAAGAATACCAAGTGTTTCTTGCTGTAATCTTGCTTCGTTCTGCTTAAAACGAATGTGGAGTATAATTTCGTCAAACTCCTTTTGCTTTGGGTCTAATTGATAACGAATACCAATCCACCCATGACCTTTATATCGTTTTGAAAAATCGATAGTCGCAACTGTATTAGCATATGAAAAGAACAAACGGTCAGGATGATTTATACGATTAATACGTTCTTCCATCAACTGCATTTCATGAGAAAGCATTGTTTTTAAACGTGCTTGTGTTACATATCGGCCATCTGTTTCGATACCATAAATAGCGTCACTAAAATCTTTGTCATATGCACTCATCGCTTTTGCGATAGTTCCTGAAGCTCCACCTGATCTAAAGAAATGACGGGCAGTTTCTTGTCCCGCACCAATTTCTGCGAAAGTTCCATAAATATCTGGATTCAGATTTATACGTAAGGTTTTTGCTTTTATTGAAGGAATGTTTTCAAAGACACTATCTTTTAATACCGATGCCATTTTTTACCTGTTTAGCTTTTAACAAAGTTATAAAGAATGGTTGTGACAAAGGGCAATAGCCCGAAAAAAAAGGTATAAGATTCATTAATTAGTTCTAATGCTATTTAAATACAGGGATCTTCTTATTTTCAAACCCTTATTTTACTAAAAAGGAATTAAATTTGTAGCACATGACAGACGATTTACGTGTTACTTTTTTAGGAACGGGAACTTCTCAAGGTATTCCAGTAATTGGTAGTACCCATCCTGTTTGTTTGAGTGATAATCCAAAAGACAAACGTCTTAGAGTTTCTGTACTACTATCATGGAAAGACTATAATTATGTCATAGACTGTGGTCCAGATTTTCGACAACAGATGTTACGGCACAATATGAATCACTTGAATGGTATTTTGTATACGCACGAGCATTCGGATCATACTGCTGGCCTAGATGATATTCGGCCTTTTTTCTTTAAACAAGGCGATATTCCTATTTATGCACATAAACGAGTAGTAAAATCGTTAAAGAAACGTTTTGGTTACATTTTAAATGAAAAAGATAAATACCCTGGTGCACCATCGGTTCATATTAATAAAGTAAAAAATAATGTTCCTTTTTTAATTGGGGGTAGAGAGGTGATTCCTGTAAATGTGCAGCATTACAAGCTTCAAGTCTTTGGTTTCAGGGTAGGGGATTTCACCTATCTTACCGATGTAAAAACAATTAAGGATAAGGAACTTGAAAAAATTAAAGGATCTAAAGTTGTTGTTGTGAATGCATTGCGGCTAGACCCACATATATCTCATTTTAATTTAAAAGAAGCGTTGGCTTTTATTGAAATAGTTAAGCCAGAGAAAGCCTATTTTACACATATAAGCCACTTACTAGGTTTTCATGATGAAGTAGAAAAAAGTTTACCTAAGAATGTACATTTAGCCTACGATAATTTAACTATTACCCTATAACTATGAAAAGCAAAATATTTCTTTATCTGTTTTTATTTGTTTCTTTAATCTGTTTATATCTGTTCGTAAGTAGCGGAAACATGGCTGAAGCAAGCGGAAACAGAATTTCAAAGTTACAAAGTGAAATAGAGAATCTTAAAGATTCTGTTCAAAAGGCAAAATTAAAGGTGCTAGATATGCAGTACTTTTCATTAGAAAATAATGACGATGCTCTTGCTTATTTTGACCATCTTAATTTGGAGAACCCATCAGGTTATATTGCTGATAAACTATTGGAAACCAATGAGCAAAAAGGAGATAATCCTTTAGTACCTTATGAAGGGATGCAGAATGATTTTAAGATAAATAAAATTAAGGTATTAAACCACAAATGGATTCTAACCGATTTTTCTGATGGAAAATATTGGGGCGAACTATTAATTAAATACGAGTTAAAAGATGACTTAGGGGTAGATTTCACCCTAGTTGACCATTTGTTATATACTAGAAGTAATTAAATTTTATCAGCAAGCCATTTTTTTAGTGAATAAAAGTTTTGAGGCGCAACACCATGCCCTGCAGGAAACTCTTCATAAACATGTGCGATACCTAATTTTTTCAAAAACTTAGGTGCTTTTCTTGCCCAGTCGACTGGTATAACTTGGTCCATGTCTCCATGAGAACAATAGAAATTTAGATTCTTAAAATCATTTTCAAAATAAGAATCTTTCAATATTTTTTCATTAATATATCCGCTTAAAGCTATAATGTTTTTAATTTTTTCTGGGTATGATAACGCTACTGAATAACTAAGAATGGTACCTTGACTAAACCCAAGTAGATTTACATTTTGCTCATCTAAGCCATAGGTAGAACATGCTTCACCAATGAAATTCATGATTTTATCACGAGATTCTATGGCTTGTTCATCATCGCTCCATTTTCCTTGTTCAGCATCAAAATTTATAGCATACCAAGCATATCCGTACGGTTGTAAAATGTATGGTGCACGTATTGAAATAATGCATAATTCTTCCGGTAACTCTGGTGCAAAAGAAAATAAATCTTCTTCGTCACTGCCATAACCATGAAGCATAAAAAGCACTGGTGGCTTTTTATCGGTTAAGCTAGATGGTTTAATAATGTGTTCTAAAGATAGGGGAGCTGTTGTCATTTAATTATTGAATAAAAGTGAACCATTTTTGAAAGTAAGGCCCCACAATTGGCACCTCTTGTTCTTTGTCGCTTAGGGCTCCTAAAAAACCATAAACCCAAAGAACTATATAGCATAGGTAAAGACCATAAAGTGCATATTCGTTAAACCAAACACTAGAAAAAATGGCAAACCCATGAAACATTAAATGAAGTCCGAATGCTTGTCTTGTATGAAATCTTGCAAAACTATGTTTTGGTTCCATATTCATAGATATTGCTATGATGGCGCCAATGATGGTTAGGTAAGCGATTACTGCGGTAGTTTTGCCTGGTGTATTATTTTTGTTTTCCATCTCTACTAATTAACTACTAATTGATTGTTTGCAATGGTACCTATTACTTTGCCCTTTATATTTTTACCTAACGCTATTGAGTTTTTACTAGAGCTGAAAATATGTTCCTCCGTAAATTCGTAAGATTCTTCAATAGTGAAAAGCGTCAAATTTGCAATTTCACCAACTTGAAGTTTAGGGGTTTCTATTCCGAAAATAGATCTTCCTTTGGTTAATAAAGCAATTGTTTCTTCGGTGTCGAGTAATTCATTTATTAGTCCAAAAGCACTTTCTAGTCCAATAGAACCGTAATCGGCATTATCAAATTCGACATGTTTTAATTCAATGTTTAATGGTGTATGGTCAGAGGTTATTAAATCAATAGTACCATTTTTAACTCCTTTTTGAAGTGCTTTTATATCTAAGGAAGTTCTTAAAGGCGGCATTACTTTAAACTGTGTATCAAAATCTTGAAGCTCATCATCTGTAATTGACAAATTATGAGCCGCAACACTACAGTAAACTTCAAGGCCTTTCTTCTTGGCTTCTGCTATTAGCTTAACCGAATTTGCTGTAGAAATTGTTGGTATAAATAATTTACCACCTGTATATTCCAAAATAAATAAATCTCGAGCAATTTGTAATTCTTCCGCCAGTGCAGGAATACCTTTTAAGCCTAGTTTTGTACTTGTGACTCCTTCATTTACAATACCTTTTCCTGAGATACTTTTATCCATCGGAAAAGAAAAAACTAACCCTTCAAAATTCTGAGCATATTGTAATGCAATTTTAAGCAGGTTGGCATTGCTTACTGGGCGCTTGTAATCGTAAAAGCCTAAAGCGCCTGCATTTTTCATGTCATACAGCTCAGCAAGTGCTTCTCCATCACCATTAACGGTTAGGTTGCCTAATGGATATAAACTTGTTAATTGGTCTTTTGCCGCATTTTTAAGAAAAACAATGTCTGAAGACGAATCTGGTGTTGGGTGACTACAGGTATTTAAAATAACATCTGTAAAACCACTTTTAGCCGCAGTTAACAACCCATTTCCAATGGTTTCTCTTTCTTCATAACCCGGTTCACCAAAGCTAACACCACTGTCAAACCAACCAATAGAAACGTGTAGGTTCTTAATGTCAATCACTTTTATTTTACCTGAAGGTTCAATAGAAGTTTCAATAGCTTCAATTAATCCGTTTTTAATAAGAATATCTCTCTTTTTAAGGTGAAGGTTCTTAGTACACCCATTTACTATCGTTACTGATTTTAAAAGTATATTCATAGGGATATGAGTGGTTCAGTTATCGCTTATTTTAAAAATCTTTGAAGTAATGTTTCAATAAGTACAAATGTTAGTGCTAAAATAGCAAACCATTTCCAAAACTCGTTTATAGCATTGTTCTTTTGACTCTCCAAAAAGAAATATGATAATGATGAATTATTATATTCTTCTGGTAGTTGAGAATATAGCAATTCACTTTCTTTTCTATTTTCATTAAAACTTATATGTCTTAGTGTATTGTCGTTGTGCATAATTCTATAAATACCAGCTTCTTTTGGGTTTTCTATAAAATTGACTTGAACTTTTTTCGGTAATACGCGTTGCTGTGGAATAAATTCATTTTTTTCGTTGGCTATTCTAATGACATCATCTTGTTGCAAAGCAATAGGTAATTCTATTTCAACCTGATTTCCTAGACCTGCGTATAAAGGAAGCAATTTTAAACTATTAATCCCCATATTATAAAATGTAGGAACTATTAATGGTGAATTTTTAAAATTAGAATTATCACTATTAATAGATGCTGCAAAGAAATAGGCATTATTAGTGCCGATTAAAAAAGGTTCTTTATTCTGAAACTCAATAGCAATAGGGGCTTTTGTAGTTATTTTAAAACGCTCTTTAATCTTTGGAAATTGAAAATCAGTCACCTTTTTATCAAAAACGTTAGCAAAAAGTGGGTGCTCAGTTTTAATAGTAGAAATGGCCATTTCTTGAACTACGGCATTTACATATCTACTATTATGTAGTGTTGCTAATTCATTGTATGAGTTTAAATCTCCATTTATTGAGGGTATTAAAACATAACTGCCACCATTTGTACTAAACGATTTTATAGCGGTTATTAATGAATTGGGTATTTTTTGTATTTCGTTAAAGATTATTAAATCTTGATTTTCAATGATGCTATAATTCAATTGCTCTATTGGACTAATTGTTAAAGCAAACTCATCATTTGAATAAATACGATTTAGAAAATCGGCTGACGAATTACCAATAACCAAAACCTTTATTTTAGACTTTTTATCTAGATTAAAATAAAACTGATTATCATAAACTAAACCTGTATCGGTAAGTGCTACTTTTCCTAAAATAACATCATTGGCATTTACTGTGAATTGTTCTTCTGCATTTTTGCTGTCATCAAAATTAGCCGCGGTTTTAGCAATAAGTACATCTTCATTAAATAAAGAAACAGGAATGGTCTGTTCAGCAGAATTGGTTGATAGTTGTGCAACTAATTCTATGGTTTCATTGGTTCTATTACTAATAAAAACAGAGTCAATCGAGGTATTGATAATCTTATAATTCGATGGCTTTATTAAGGTGACATTAACATTGCTAATGCTATCCATTTTTTGAATAGCCCCCATACGTTGTTGAAAATCTGATATTAGCACTAAGTTTTTTTGAACACCAGCCTCATTAGAAAAATAAGTATTGCCCTTCAGTGTAATTTCGGCCACACCGAGTTGTTCAGAACTAACCTTCAGGTTAAGTAAATCGTTCTGAATATCCTTGATTTCTACATTTTTAAAAACTTGATTATTGGTAAATAGCGTAAAACGCTGATTCTTTGGTATCGCCTTTATAAACTCTTGAATGGTATTTCTAAACAGATTACCGTTCTCAATCTCACCATCCATACTAAAAGAATTGTCTAAATAGAAAACAGTTTCTTTTTCCTGTAGGGCAGATTCATTGGCAATAAAGGGTTGTGCAAAGGCAATGACAAGGGCTGCAAGCAATCCTAAACGTGCAAGAAGTAACAACCATTTTTTTAAAGTGCTGCTTTTTCGTGATTCTGAAACCACTTGTTTTAAGAATTTTACATTGGTAAAAGGTGTTTTCTTAAAACGACGTAATTGAAAAAGATGAATTAATATAGGAATGAGTAGTAGTAAAAGACCCCAAAGAATTTCTGGATATTTAAATTGCATTCCTGTTTTTGATTAGGTCAAAGATAATTATTTTGAATTTACGAGCTTATTCGATGGCAACTATTATTAAAACAATTCAACACCTAAATTTAAAAACCATAAGTAACTAACAGAAGAAGTAATAATCTTTTGCAGGCTTTTTATTTAGTTCGGTAAAAAAGAGCTTTATACTCATCTGTTCTTCCTCATTTGCTACAGTAATAATACTTTGAGGGTTTTCAATGGTTTTCAATTCAGAATAGTGAATCAATTTTACCCCGTAAATATCTTTTCCAATTTTTTTAGGATTATCACATACCCATTTAAATTGTAAGTTGTTTTCTGTAAGAGATTTGGCGATTGTTTTACCTTTTTTTCCAGCTCCCCATAACACTAGTGTTTTGTTGGGGTTGTATTCTAATTTAAGAAAGTAATGCAGCTTAATTTCTAGAAAGTAATTTTGTGCATAGTGTTCGCTGGTTCTAGATGTTCGCGTATCATAATCTCGCCAATAGTGAAGGGTTTTGTTGCATGGAATACAAGTGAGACCCTTTTGATAAAACCGGAATGCAAGATCATAATCTTCTGGATATCTGTTGGGTGAAAATGCTCCACATAGATCTAAATCTGTTTTGTGAACCATCCAACAAGGGGAGGGGATAACACATTCCTTATATATCTCTTCAAAGTTAGTTCCGTCAGCTGTCAATTGGTTCAGCCATTTTTCATAGCGATCATAGCCGTCGTTTACTCCGTTTTCAGCAAAGTATTTTACTTGACCAATCGCTAAGAACCCTTTTCCTTTCTCTTTCAGGGATGTTAGCATTGTTTGTATTCTGTCTACTGTCATATGGTCATCAGCATCCATTCTGGTTATATAATCACCACTGCTATACTCATATGCTTTTCGAAGAGCAGTGATAATACCTGATTCCGTATTAGTGAATATTTTAAAACGATTATCTAATTGTGAAAAGCGTTTAGCAATTGCTAGGCTATTATCATCAGATTGGTCATTTATAGCAAGAACCTCCCAATTTTGGTAGGTTTGACTGCAGATAGATTCTAAGCATTCCTCCAAAAATTCTTCAACATTCTTAAAAGGAATCAATATGCTTACTAATGGATTTACCATGCTGGCAAGTTACTTAAAAACTGAATCTCAGGCATTTCAAGCTAAAATTAATTGGGCCATATTAATTAGGATGAAAATTAAATAAGAAAAGGCTTTATTAGATAAGAAATCATTTCTATATTTGCACCCGCATTCAGGGAATACCTGATGAGGCACTCAGGAGAAATGGCAGAGTGGTCGAATGCGGCAGTCTTGAAAACTGTTGAGGGTCAC
>CAXBIJ010000147.1:0-8810 GCA_963975675.1 uncultured Maribacter sp.
AGGAACTAATGTTTCTAAAACAGTAACAGGTACTACTTTTTCAATAACTGCAACATCAATTAATATATTTGGCTCTTTAAATAAATTATTTGCTACTGTAACTATTGTAGGTAGAGGTACGGGAGCTAGAATGCAGGTTCCATTTACTTTAGAGAAATCAGTAAATCTTAAGCGAATACTTTCATTTGCACCAACCGTCTGTTTTGCTTCTTGCTCCTGAACTTCTTTTTTGGGAAGTTTAAATTCCGTACCCAAAAAAATCACCGTAGCCGTTTCCTTTTCTTTTTTAAGTTGTTTGATTTGCTTTTGACGCTTTTCTAACTTGTCTTCATAATAACGGCTCCAAAATCGTTGAAACATTTCGTCAAAGCGGTCAAAATGCTCTTTACGTTTACAATAAATCGCTTTCAAACTATATTGAAACATTTTTCTATCAAGGGCATATCCCATTTCTGCAATTGCAAAAGCATCTCGTGTTTCTTGCGGACCAAGCACAAACTGACGCTCACGACAATACATGGTAAAGTCGATAAGGCGTTCCTTAAAAGTTTTTTCTACAGCTTGCACAGATAATAGAAATTACGGTTATTAAAATGAGTTTGAGCTTTTATTTAGTTTTGTAGTACCTCGGTTACGCTTAGGATAAATTTCTAATCAATAGGATATAAAAATTCCTGAACAGACTTATTCCTTACAAACTCCACATCATCTTTATGTTTTAGAACACTACCAATAGTTGTTTTTACAATCTCATCAGTAATATTCTTTTGATTCATTAATAATAAAGTTTTTGCCCAATCTAAAGATTCTGCGATACCCGGTGGTTTGTGTAAACTTGATTTTCGCAAATTGTGAATAAAAGTAACCACCTGTGTTGCCAATGCTTCATCAATATTCGGAAGCTTTTTAGCAATGATATCAATCTCTTTTGTTTTTGAAGGAAAATCAACCCAATGATATAAACATCTCCGTCTTAAAGCATCACTAAGCTCTCGAGTTCGATTTGAAGTCAAAATTACCAAAGGTTTTGATTTTGCCTTTATAGTCCCTAATTCAGGAATACTAATTTGAAAATCTGAAAGTAATTCTAACAGATATGCTTCAAATTCTTCATCAGCCCTATCAATTTCATCAATTAAAAGCACTACTGGTTTGTCAGCGCTTATTGATTGTAACAAGGGTCGTTGAAGTACATAATCCATTCCAAAAATCTGATTTTGAAGCGCCAACTTATCCTCATCTTGCTCAAAAAGCTTGATATGAAGAAGTTGTTTTTGGTAATTCCATTCATAAATGGTGGTACTTACATCTAATCCTTCATAACATTGCAAGCGAATCAATTTTGTCCCCAAATGTTCTGCTAAGGTTTTGGCCAACATAGTCTTTCCAACCCCTGGGTTTCCTTCTAATAATAATGGCTTCTCTAAATTTTTCAAAAGAAAAATAGATGTTGCCAGTTCTTCATTTAAAATATAGTCATGCTCATAAAAATCTTTTATAAGCTTTTCGATCTCTTTATTCAATAGCTTTAATTTAGAAAAGCTATACTGTCCCTAGCATAGCTTTATTATAACAGATTATGAAATTAGCTATACCGCTGCCTCAGCCTCGGCAAGTTTCTTTGAAAAATTTGAAACAAATTGTTTAAATAGCTGATTAGAAACCGTTGTGATTAAACGAGAACCAAATTGAGCAATTTTCCCGTTTACAGTAACATCCATTATAGCATCTAACTTGACTCCACCTTCAGGGCGCTCACTAAGGTCAATGGTCATCATCATTTCAGCATTTCCGTTACCCTTAGAATCAACTCCTTCTCCTGTTATAATAATTTTTCGGTTCGCTTTATCAATTTCATTATAATGAATATCGGCATCGTATTTAACCCCCATAGGACCGAATTTCATACCAACTTTTCCCTTATAATGATTATCACCCACTTTTTCATCAATTGTGACACCAGGAACGCAGTCCATTATCTTTTCTGGATCAATTAGGTGTTCCCAGACCAATTCAGTGCTTTGGGGCACTTCGAATGATTTATCTAATTGTGTTTTCATAGTTGTGCAATTTTATTTCATTCTCACAAATGTGAGAACCTGTTTGTTTTTTGCTAAATGGCTAGTTCAAGTAAAGGGCTTTCTTAGCTAAATAATACCCTATCCCAATGACATTGACTTATAAAACCTAAGCAAAACAAAGTTGGACACCTCCCATATTCTGTAGGGAGGAGCCACTTTATTTCAACTTTATCTTTTGTATTTGACATTTCTAACCAAATTCTAAATTATGCTTTCGCTTTTGCTGCTTGTATAGCATCCCAAACCTTATCGGGAGTAATTGGAATATCCAAATGCTTAATTCCTAATGGATACAAAGCATCGATAATAGCATTTGCGATTGCAGGTGGCGCACCAACAGTTGGTGATTCAGCTACACCTTTTGCACCCAATGGATGATGCGGTGAGGGCGTAATGGTATGACCAGTTTCCCAATGTGGAGATTCTACAGCAGTAGGAACTAAATAATCCATCAGTGTTCCATTAAGAACATTTCCTTCATCATCATAAACGATACCTTCATACATAGCAGGGGCAATTCCTTGCGTTAGTCCACCGTGAATCTGTCCTTCTACAATCATAGGATTAATGATATTTCCGCAATCATCGATAGCCACAAAGCGTTTCACATCAATTGCACCTGTTTCTTCCTCTACCTCAACAACACAGATATATGCGCCATTAGGGAAGGTTAAATTTGGTGGGTCATAGTAATGTGTTGCTTCAAATCCTGGTTCCATTCCTGGCGGAAAATTAGTATATGCGGCAAAAGCTACATCTTGAATAGTTTTAGATTTTTCTGGAGCTCCTTTTACGAAATACTTTCCTACTTCCCATTCTATATCTTCTTCGCTAACTTCTAACAAGTGAGCAGCAATTTTCTTGCCCTTATCACGAAGTATACGTGCTGCCATCGCTGCAGCAGCTCCTGCCGTTGGTGTACTTCTACTTGCATAAGTACCTAACCCATAAGGCGCGGTATCTGTATCTCCTTCATCAATTTCAATGTCGGTGTAAGGAATTCCCAACTCTTCAGCTAAAATTTGTGCATAAGTAGTTTCGTGACCTTGCCCTTGAGACTTGGTACCGAAACGAGCCAGTGCTTTTCCTGTTGGATGCACTCGAATTTCTGCACTATCGAACATCTTAATACCTAAAATATCAAAATCTTTGGATGGACCTGCACCTACTACTTCGGTAAAGGTGCAAATTCCTATTCCCATTAATTTTCCTTGGGCCCGTTTTTCCGCTTGTTCCTTTTTATAATCGGCATAGCCAATCATGTCCATGGCTTTTTCTAACGTTTGTTTGTAATCACCACTATCATAGCTCCACCCTAAAGGAGAGGCATATGGAAATTGTTCTTTCTTTATAAAGTTTTCAAAACGCAATTGCGCTGGGTCTTTACCAATTTCCGCAGCTAATTTATCTACCATACGTTCAATAGCATGCACAGCTTCCGTTACACGAAACGAACATCTATAGGCAACTCCACCCGGTGCTTTGTTGGTATATACTGCGTCTAATTCAGCAAAAGCGTGTTCATAATCATAAGATCCTGTACAGATAGAGAACATGCCCGTAGGATATTTAGAAGGGTTCGCGGATGAATCTGTATATCCGTGATCTGCTAAAGTCGAGACTTTAAACGCTTGAATTTTTCCTTCTTTAGTGGCTGCTAATTCACAGTCCATATGATAGTCACGTGCAAAACCATTAACTAAATTTTCAGACCGATCTTCAATCCATTTTACTGGTTTCCCTATTAAGAATGATGCTGCAATCGCGATTACATAACCTGGATAAACAGGTACTTTTCCTCCAAAACCACCCCCAATATCAGGAGCGATAATTCGAATTTTTTCTTCAGATAGACCAACATGTCCTGCAACCAAAGCGAGAATAGTACGAATCGCGTGAGGAGCTTGAGATGTCAAATAAATCAACATTTTTTCAGTATCCTTATCATAAGAAGCAACCACACCACAAGTTTCAATAGAAGCCACATGAATTCTTGGCAAATAAATACGTTCCTTTACAACCACATCGGCAGCGGCAATAGCAGCATCCGTTTTTTCCCTTTCGCCTCGTTCCCAATGGTAAATATGATTATCTTTTTGACCTTCTTTATCAGGACGCAACAAAGGTGCATCTTTATCTAGGGCTTTATATGGATCAACAAGTGCTTTCATTGGCTCGTATTGAACATCTACAGCTTCTGCCCCATCAACAGCAATATATCTATCTGTAGCAATAACAGCGCACACTTCTTGCGATTGGTGCATTACTGTATCTGTAGGCAAAACCATTTGTGTATCTGAAAGTAAAGTTGGCATCCAATGCAAATTGTATTGCGCTAAGTCTTCTCCGGTAATGACGGCTAAAACGCCATCAATGGCTAATGCTTTTTCTTTATTTATACTTAAGATTTTGGCATAGGCGTAAGGACTACGCACAATAACCATATGTAACATTCCAGGTAATTTCACATCATCGGTATACTTACCTTTGCCGTGTAAAAATCTGGCATCTTCTTTTCGTTTTACAGAGTGGCCCATTCCGCCAACCTCTGGTGATGTTTTACATTTAAACATAGTTAATTTATTTAGAGGTTAGACTTTGACTGAAGCTTCTTTTTCTTTGGCCATTTCTGCCGCAGCTTGCTGCACAGATTTCACGATATTGTTGTAACCAGTACAGCGACAAAGATTTCCTGAAATCCCCCATCGTATTTCTTTTTCAGTTGGGCTTGGGTTTGTCTTTAACAAATCTATTGACCGCATTATCATTCCAGGAGTACAAAAACCACAATGTAGGCCGTGTTGATCATGAAATGCTTTCTGTAATGGGTGATTTGTTCCCTCGGCAGCAATACCCTCTATAGTTGTAATATTAGCGCCGTCTGCTCGAACCGCTAAGTAGGTACACGACTTCACCGATTTACCATCTATTAAAATGGTACATGCACCACAACTCGATGTATCGCAACCAATATGCGTACCCGTCATATCTAAATTTTCTCGAATGAAATGTACAAGGAGCAAGCGTGAATCCACTTCGGCAGTAACGCTTTTTCCATTTATTGTCATTGTTACTTTATGTTTCGCCATAATTCTTTATTTTCTTGCTCTCTCTAAAGCCTTGTTCAACATTCGTTTTGTTATTGTATTTACTATTGACCGCTTATAAGCTTCCGAACCTCTTAAATCAGATTCTGGCTCACAATCCTCACTTGCAATCATACCTACTTTCTCAATTAACTCATCTGTTATTTTTTTACCGCGAAGAACTGCCTCACCTCTTTCTAATCGCATCGGTACTGCGCTAACATTTGTTAAACCAATACCAATTTCTTGGCATTCTCCATTGCTATCCAATTCTATGTGAACTGCAACACCTGCGGTAGCATAATCTCCTACTTTACGTTCAACTTTATGATATGCACCACCACTATTTTTTTTGTTTTTTGGAATCTGTATTTCTGTCAATATATCACCTGGCTCTAAAGCCGTCATGTAAAATCCGTGAAAAAACTCGTCAATAGGAATTGATTTAGTACCGCCAACACCTTCAGCAATTATTGTCGCTCGCAATGCTAACATTAACGCTGGTTGATCGTTGGCCGCATCACCATGGGCGATATTACCCCCTATTGTACCACAATTTCTAACCGAAGGATCAGCAGTTAACCAAACCGCATCACCAAAAATGGGGTAGTTTTCTTTTAAATTCGAATTGTGCTCTAATTCAGTTTGGGTAGTCAATGCCCCAATTTTCAAAAGGTCACCTTCCTCTTTAATATAAGAAAGTCCTTTTATTTTACTGATATCTATAATGTGCTCTGGAGTGGCAAAACGAAGCTTCATCATCGGTAACAAACTGTGCCCACCCGACATGTATTTTGCTTCTTCACCAAGCTTTTGTGACAAAGCAATCGCCTCTTTCAAAGAAGTTGCTTTATGATAATTGAAATTAGCTGGAATCATGATTTTTTAACGATTAAATTAAGAAGTAAGCAATAAATATACCTTAAAAACATTCAAATAGCAATGACATATATCATACACTAATTATTTAATAAAATATTAACATTTATTAATATTCGGACTTTTGTAAATCAAAATTTTTATAATTCTTATCTTTAAGGTAGAAATCCACGAAGCTCAAAAAATGCACTCCCAAATCTATTTTGACTACAACGCCACCACTCCTTGCACAAAGGAAGTAGTGGATAGTATGTTACCTTATTTCTATCAAAATTTTGGAAATCCTTCAAGTAGTCATCACGCATATGGCTGGTTAGCAAAAAGCGCTGTTGAAGATGCCACACTGAGTATTTCTAGGAATTTAGGAGTTTCTCCAAAAAGCTTAGTATACACTTCTGGCTCTACTGAGAGTATTAATATGGTTTTAAAAGGAATTGCTCGAAAAATGCTATCTAAAGGAAATCATATCATTACAACAAAAGCAGAGCATAAAGCTGTTTTAGATACGTGTGCCTTTTTAGAAGAGGATGGTTTTGAAGTGACGTATTTGGATGTTGATTCTAAAGGACTGATTTCCATAGATATGTTAAACAAAACGTTGCGCCCCGAAACCATTCTGGTATCAATCCTATATGCCAACAATGAAACCGGTACTATTCAACCCTTAGATGAAATATCAAAACTAATTCATGAAAATGGAAGTTTATTGTTTTCTGATACCACCCAAGCATTGGGAAAAGTAGATTTGAGCAAAATATTTCAACTAGTTGATTTCGCCTGCTTTTCGGCACATAAAATATATGGCCCAAAAGGAATTGGTTTGGTATTTATAAAGGATAATGAGGACGAAAATGGATTACCAAGTTTTATACAGGGCGGAGGACAACAAAGAAAACAAAGAGGCGGAACCATTAACACGCCTTTGATAGTAGGTTTTTCAAAAGCGATTGAATTAGCCAATGAGAATTTTCATGTAGAAACTGAACGCTTAAAAACTTTGCGAAATAAATTAGAAACAGGTTTACTAAAAATAGATTTGGCAATATCAAACAGTAAAACTCCTCTACGATTACCAAATACAGTACATATTTCTTTTCCTTATGTTGACGGCACTACCCTATTAACTGCTCTTAGTGGAAAAATTGCTCTTTCTAACGGATCAGCTTGCAATTCTGCTTCTATAGAACCCTCACATGTTTTAACTGCAATGGGTATTGAACGTAGTTTGGCGTATGCCTCTTTACGCTTGAGTATTGGTCGATTTACGACATCAAATGATATTGAGAAAGCAATTGAAATAATTTCAAATGAGGTTGCAACTCAGCGTGAGCAAAATATTCTTTGGGAACGGCGCGCTTAATTTCAAATTTCTATACAAGAGGAATATGCTCGATATCAAAAGAAAAAATAAATTTAAAATAGCACTGGGGTTACTCAATATAGTTTTTCTTCTAAAAATATAGGTAATTCCAGTCTTGGAAAAGATTAATTCCGTTCATGTATAGGTCCAACCTTATTTCTTAGCATTCCCCCTGTATTCCCAGTAAAAACACTTAAAATTTCACTAAACAAGCTCAATGCAATTTCTTCGGGTGTATTTGCCCCGATTTCTAACCCACAGGGAGCAAAAACACGATCAATTTCTTGCTTGGTTAATTCGATTCCATTTACTTTAAATTCCGACAGCATTTTATCAAAACGCTTTCGCGGACCTAAAGAGGCGATATAAGGTGCAGTACTTTTTATCAATTTATGCAAATTAGCATAATCTGTTTTATAGTCATGAGCCATTAGAATTACAGCTGTTTGATTATCAATAACTGGCCGTTCTTTAAGATCTTTTGGATATATATTCTTAACTGATTGTAGTTTTTCCTTTTTAAGTTTTTGGACATTGCCGACCAAGCTCACATCCCAGTCCATCAACTTAGCCATTTCAAGAATCGGGTAAACATCATAATTATCGCCATAAATTGCCAAATGAAATTGTGGAGGAATCATTTCAATAAAAACACTAGCTTTTACCGCTTCTTCATTAAAATGATAGGTTTTTGATTTTTGATTTTTTAGAACATCCTGAATTTTATCTTGAAGAAAATTGCGTAAACCAACATGTTCACAATCTTCTAAAGATGCCGAATCTTTATCATAGTAAAAACTTCTACCTAATGGTATACTGTCAATTTCTGAATTTAGAGAGGTGACAGTAGCTATAATATGAAAGCCTCGGTCCGAAACACATTTCTGTAGCATTTGCAAAGTTGAGGAGTTCTCTGAAATTGGCGAAATCAAGACATCAATTACACCATTACAGCCAAGACCCACACCTATTTCGTTTTCCTTAGATGTATCATAGGTAACAATTGATGGTTGTTGTTTTAGAATTGCAATTTGCGATCGTTTTAAGGCATCTCCCTCTAAACATCCTCCACTTATTCCGCCTTCAAAAACTCCAGATTCAAAAACAAGCATTCTTGCGCCTTCCCTTCTATACGATGATTCTTCTACACGAACCACCTGCGCTATAGCGCATTTCTCATTAGAATTTATATAAGATTTGTATAGTTTAAGTATCGATTTTATTTCTTTCATATTCGAAGCAGTTCTTATTTCTTTCTTAAATAGCCCTCCTAATATATCGAAAAATAGCTATATTGACTATTCTTATTTCCGAGTAATACTATGAAGGATTCCTTTGACAGAACTATAGACTATGTACGTATTGCAGTTACAGACCGCTGTAATTTGCGATGCTTTTACTGCA
>CAXBIJ010000148.1:0-8712 GCA_963975675.1 uncultured Maribacter sp.
CCGTATATCTTCTTTAATGAAACGAACTGAGATACTGCAACCGATTCACCATTTCTGTTAGTCACAAAAATATGACTAAGTGATTGCTCATTGGCCCTATCTTCAGGTTTAGACTGAATCATAACACGGTATTGTTTACCAAACTTGTTAAAGTCAGTAGTATACAACCCGCCAAAATACCCTTGCATTGCACTGAAAACATCGGTAACTGCTAAACCTGCAGTTTTAGTTTTCTCGACATCTACCTGCACTTCATATTGTGGAAAGTTTGGGTTAAACTGAGTAATGGCATATTTCACCTCAGGTCTTGCATTTAATGCAGCCAAAAACTCATTTGTGGTTTGGCCCACAGTCTGCCAATTATCAGCATCTTTACTTTGTAGGTTCATCTCAAAACCTGTCGAGTTACCAAAACCTTGAATACTAGGTGGTGTAAAGAAGAACGCTTTTGCATCTTTTAAACCTGCAGTTTTACCGAAAAGACTACCAACCACTGCATCTACAGTTTGTGATGGGTCTGTTCTTTCGCTCCAATTTTTAAGTCTAAGTACAGAGAAAGCATAAGAACCACCATTTACCCTGTTTAACAAGCTAAAACCTGTAATATTCATTCTAGCTTCTATAATATCCATTGAAGCATATATAGAATCAAGTTTCTTTACCGTTAATTGTGTTTGTTCTAATGTTGTACCTGGTGGTAGACTAATATCAGCGAAAACAAGGCCTCTATCTTCATTTGGAATAAAACCAGCAGGTGTAGTTTTAAATAGTAAAACGGCTATTGCTACAAAGACTACTAGTGATCCGATGGTAATCCATTTTCTATTAGCAATGAATTTCACTGACCCAATGTACTTATCAGTCATAGCGTTAAAACCAGTGTTAAACGCAGAAAAGAATCGTTTGGTAATACCTTTTTTATGTTCTTCGGATAGATTATGTGGTTTTAAGAAAAGTGCAGCCAATGCCGGACTCAACGTCAAAGCGTTTACTGCCGAAATAAGAATGGCAATTGCAAGAGTGATACCGAATTGTTGGTAGAAAACTCCTGAAGAACCGCTAATGAAAGACACCGGAATAAATACCGCAGACATTACTAAAGTTATTGATATGATAGCTCCTGAAATCTCTGACATTGCTAATTTGGTGGCAGTTTTAGCATTCGTAGCACCCTCTTCCATTTTGGCATGAACCGCTTCGACCACTACAATGGCATCATCGACCACAATACCAATAGCAAGTATCATAGCGAAAAGGGTTAACATATTAATAGAGTAACCAAATAACGAGAGAAAGAAGAACGTACCTATAATGGCTACCGGCACGGCTATAGCTGGTATTAATGTAGACCTAAAATCTTGAAGAAATAAGAATACCACAATGAACACCAATAAGAATGCTTCAATAAGTGTTTGTACCACATGCCCAATAGAGGCATCTAAGAAATCTTTAGTGTTAAAAGGAATTACATAATCCATCCCTTTAGGAAAATCTTGCTTACTTTCTTTTAAAATGGTCTGAATTGAATTAATAATATCATTTGCATTTGAACCAGATGTTTGAAATATGCCAAGAACGGTACCGGGTTTACCCATACCTTCGTTTTTAGTGCCATAATTGAAGGCACCCAATTCAACTTCCGCAACATCTTTAACACGCAAAAACTGTCCGTTTTCTTGAGCTCTTATAATGATATTTTCATATTCCGCTACTTCTGAAAGACGTCCTTTATATTTCAACACGTATTCATAAACACCATCAGCATTTTCACCAATTTTACCTGTTGCCGCCTCAAGGTTTTGTTCCCTAAGTGCATTTTGAATATCAGATGGCATAAGGTTGTAAGCCGCCATTTTATTGGGGTTTAACCATATCCTCATCGAGTAATCTTTGGCTCCAAAAACTGTAACGTTACCAACCCCTTTTATACGTTGTAATTTGGGTACTAAGTTGATTCTTGCGTAGTTTTCAACAAATGTGGCATCGTAATTTTCATTGTCAGAAAACAATGAAAAGAACATAAGTGCACTAGTTTGTGATTTCTGGGTGATTACCCCAGTTTGCACTACAGCCTGTGGCAAAACACTATTAGCACGAGCTACTCTGTTCTGTACGTTTACCGCCGCTATATCTGGATCTGTACCTAGTTCAAAAAATACATTTATAGTAGCAGCGCCGTCGTTACTCGCGTTAGACGTCATGTATAACATGCCTTCTACACCATTAATTTGTTCCTCAAGGGGTATAATAACACTATTAAGTACTGTCTCTGCGTTTGCCCCTGTGTATGAAGCTGTTACCTGTACTGTTGGAGGTGCAATTTCAGGGTATTGTTCAATAGGTAGGGTCGTTAAACCTAAAATACCTAGAATAACTATGATAATTGATATCACCGTAGAAAGTACGGGTCGATCTATAAATTTTTGAAACATTATTCTCTATTTATCTATTAGATTGAATTTCGGATTCTTATTTAACCGGACTAATGGTCATTCCGTCTTTAATTTTAGTTACACCTTCAAGAACAATGGTTGTTCCTTCTTTTATTCCTTTTTCAACGATAAACCCTTTTTGAGTGTTCGCAATTATGTTGATAGGCATTGTAGTCACTGTATTATTATCGTTTAGAACATAGACTAATTTCTTTCCTTGTAAATCTATTGTAGCTGCTTGGGGAATTTCATAAGCACCGGCGTATGTAATAGGAATTTTGATTTTACCTGTACTACCGCTACTTAGTAAATTGCTTTTATTGTCAAAATCTGCTCTTGCGGTAACACTACCAGTAGTACTGTTAATGATATTATTTATCATTGCAATCTTACCTAGCTCAGTATATTCTTCACCATTAATCATAACTAGCGTAACCTTTGGGGCCTTTTCAATATCCATTTGGTTTTTATCATTTTTAGGCATGGACTCTTTTAGCTTTAAGAGCTCTTTTTCGTTTAAAGAAAAGTAGGCACGTACTTCACTAATATCAGAAACTGTAGTTAATGGCTTACCCATTGCTGAACTAACCAAAGCTCCTATTTTAAAAGGAATTTCACCAATATACCCATCAACGGGACTTGTAATACGTGCGTAACCAATATTTGATGCAATGCTCTGGTAACTTGCTTTAGCTTGCTCAAGTTTTGCCTTTGCGGTCTCAAGTTGTACTTCGCCAATAATACCTTTTTCAACTAATGGCTTTAGTTTGTTTACTTCAACTTCTGCAACACTTACTGATGCTTTTGCTGCATTAGCATCTTGATTTAACGTTTGAGTTTCTAATTTAAACAGCAGTTGACCTTTTTTGATTTTTTGACCTTCTTCTACATAAATCTCCTGTACAAAACCAGATATTTTTGGCCAAATTTCTACGTTTTGTTTTCCTTCTAGTGTAGTGGAAAATTCGCTATATACTATAAGATTTTGCTTTTTTAATTCACCTACTTTTAAACTTAGCGGGGCTGATGCAGTGGCTTCTTGTGTGGTTTTTTCAGATGCTCCAAAGCAAGAGCTCAGAAGAAATGCTGTACTTAATATTCCTATAAATGATAATTTTTTCATCTTAGTTGGATGTTTAATTGTAAAAATTTAATGAAATAAATCTGTTAAGGTTTTGTTAATTCAGAATGTTCGGTAAAAAACGAACTAAACTGATAAAAAATTATGACTGTTGTTGTTTTAGTTCAGCAATAGTAGTTTTAAGGGTTGTTGTCATTTCTGCTATGCATTTGGTATAGGTTATTCTTTTCTTTTTGTTTTCTTCATGTTTTTCTGGACGGTACTGTTCATTATACTCTCCAAGTTTATGAAGCATATCGCTTTCTTTTTCTAGTTTTTTTAAAGAACGATCTAACTTTTTAATGAAGAAGGTATTCTTTTCAGCAATTTTAAAATAGCGCTTACGATCTCCTGACTTTGTAAAATATTTTACAAAATCCATTTGTAATAAAAGATTAAGTGAAGTTGAAATTGAACTTTTGCTAGCACCTCTTTTAAGAAGACAATCTTCAAAAGTAAGTCCGTCTTCATCAGTGATAACTAAGTTTGCGAATATTCTAGCGGCCAATGGTGGTAGGTCATATTCAGATTCAAAGTGAACACCAAGCTCTTCGATTAAGTTATTTTTAATCTCTTCTTTATGCATAATTTTAAAATTGTCGAGGCAAAGGTACTATTAGTTCGGAAACAAACAAACCAAAAGAACTTAAAAATTATTAAGAAGGGTTAAAATTTTGTTTGGGTATTAACTAGGACAAGTTGGCCTTCTGAAAATATTAGATTAATCCATTTTCTAAATTGGATATTATCTATGTAATAAACGGGGTTGTATTATTGAATGTTTTGAAAAAAGTAAGAATCTATAAAAGAGTACTTTAAAGTCAGTTTATTTCGCGTAGATTCCGTCCTTGTCCAAAATAGGGATGGTGTTAAGATTACTCTCTTTCACACTGTTCTGTTCGAAAAGAAATCGTTTTTCATATAGTTTATTCTCTGAATAATACGTGACGTAGAATTCATTGTTCAATGCAAGAACATCATCTTGAACTACCTCAATCTTCTTATAAGATTTAGCCGCTACATCTCCAATAGCATGTCTCATAATCGAGGTTTTACGGTCGCCCTCATATCCTTTTGACACAACCATTGTCAATTCTATTGGGTTTGTTTGGCTGTTAATGATATAAGCATTCCAGTCTTTGTCCAAAAATTCTTCGTTCCATTCACGAACAATGGCAACATAAACATCTTTGGCAACAGGGATCTCAATATCTTTTTTCACAACTTATTTTTACAGCGCGCTTCTAAATTGTTCTAGAAAACGCAAATCATTTTCACTCAACAATCGTATATCTGAAATTTGATGTAGCAATAGCGCAATACGGTCAATGCCCATACCAAATGCAAAACCCGAATATACTTCTGGGTCGATACCACAATTTTTAAGCACATTAGGATCTACCATACCGCAACCCATAATTTCTAGCCAACCTGTACCTTTAGTCATTTTATAATCAGTCTCAGTCTCTAAGCCCCAATAAACATCAACTTCAGCACTTGGTTCTGTAAATGGAAAATAAGATGGCCTAAGTCTAATTTTCGATTTACCGAATAGTTCGGTAGTAAAATATTGTAATGTTTGTTTTAAATCGGCAAAAGAAACATCCTTGTCAATATACAAACCTTCAACTTGATGAAAGAAACAATGTGATCTCGCTGAAATCGCTTCATTTCTATAAACTCTACCTGGCGATATAGTTCGAATAGGGGGTTGGTTGTTTTCCATATAACGTACTTGAACCGATGAGGTATGGGTACGTAACAGAATATCTGGGTCGGTCTGAACAAAGAAAGTATCTTGCATATCACGTGCCGGATGATATTCGGGTAAATTTAATGCGGTAAAATTATGCCAATCATCTTCAATTTCAGGACCCTCTGATACATTGAAACCAATTCTTGAAAAGATATCAATTATCTGATTTTTCACAATAGAAATAGGATGACGTGAACCAAGTTCTATAGGGTTTCCTGGGCGAGATAAATCACCAAACACCTTTTCATTTATGTTGCTGTTCTCTAGCGTTTCCTTTATAGCATCTACCTTTTCGGTTGCAGCCTGCTTTAACTCGTTTATTGTTTGACCGAATTCTTTTTTCTGCTCATTTGGAACATTCTTGAACTCGGCAAAAAAGTCATTTAAAATACCTTTTTTACCTAAATACTTAATTCTAAACGTTTCTACATCAGCTAAATTATTAGCTGTAAAAGCATTCACTTCAGAAATCTGTTCCTTTATCTTATCAATCATACATGTTGATTAAAGCGGCAAATTTAAAACTTTTAAAACAGGTAGAATATGTTTTTAACGGTTTTGATGGTTTAATTCGAAGGGTATTTATCTTTGACGTTCGCTTTCACCCACATAAGGCATTCATCAAATGACTCAAAGATGTGCTCATCGGGAATTAAATCAGGAATTACTCCAACACGTTCCATCATATACCTAGGTTGTTTTAAAACCTCTACAAACAATACGTTTATGCCAGATTTTCTAAGACTGATCAACACGTCTTCTAATGTATAAAGACCAGACTGGTCCATGTATTGCATACGACCCATCCTTATGATTACCGTAGAGGCAGTTCTAGGAATTTGGTCTGCCATTTGTTGAAATTCACTTGTAGACCCAAAAAATAGAGGTCCTTTCAAATGTTTAATAAATACTTCTTCTTGCAAACTCTTAGGAAATGCAGCTTCATCTGGCCAATTTACTTCCTTTTCTAGTGTTTTAACGTCAGATCGTTCTGCGGTTAAATCGCCCATTTTTTTCATGAACATCAATGATGCAATCACAAGACCTACACCAACGGCATATACCAAATTCCAAACAGATGAAAGAACCAATACGACCAACATAATTACCACTTCTGAGCTAAATTTTAAAGGACCTAAACTCAAATCTTTTGGCAAACTAGGTATAGCCTTTAGGCCTTTATAATCCATCACACCAATACCAACTGTAACCAATATACCAGCTAACACAGCAGCAGGAATTTGAGATGCAACCGGCCCAAGCGCCAATAATACAATCAATAATAAAATACCGGCAACCATACCAGATAATTTAGTTTTACCGCCTGCATTTATATTTACAACAGTTCTAATAGTCGCACCTGCACCTGGAATTCCACCAAAAATGGCTGCAATACTGTTACCAATACCTTGTCCTACCAACTCTTTATTAGGTTGGTGTTTTGTTTTGGTCATGTTATCGGCGACAACAGAAGTCAAGAGCGAATCAATAGCACCTAGTAGTGCTAATGTTAGCGCTGTAAAAATATATGGAGTCACTGAGCCAAGTTTGAATTCTGTAAAAATGCTGAGATTTGGAATAGGAAACCCGCTCGGAATTTCTTCTATCGGTCTGTAGTTTAATCCAAATCCATATGCCACACCAGAAACAACAACTAGTGCAACTAAAGCACTGGGGATTGTAGTTGTAATTCGTTTAAATCCATATATAATAATGATGGTCGTTAAGGCTAGGATTAATTCAAGCCAATTAATATTTTTTAAAGCCCTTGGTAAAATCTTTATGGCTCCGATAACTCCAGAGGCGTCAGATTTTGCAAGAGTTTGAGCTTCTTTAAGCATATCGGCTTCAGTAATTCCTTCAGCTCTCTTTATGGTTTCTTTAAAATCTTCTAAAACCAAAATACCTTCCCCAGCTTCTTCCTTTAAGATATTATCCAAAATTATCTCTTCAGCCAAGGGTTTGTATTGATTTACATACTCGGCATCTTCTTTTGGATAATAACCAATGGCAGGCAGAATTTGGGTTACTAAAATGATAACACCAATAGCCGTCATAAAACCAGATACAACAGGGTAGGGTATATAGCGAATATATTTTCCTATTCCTATGAGTCCAAGACCTATTTGCATTAAACCTGCTAATAAGAAAACTATTAAGATAGCAGGTAACGCCTTTTCAAGGCTACCATCATTAATTGCCACAATACCAGCAATAACAACCATACTTACTGCTGTCATAGGTGCCGTAGGACCAGAAATTTGAGTATTGGTTCCGCCAAAAAGCGCCGCGAAAAAGCTTATAAAAATTGCTCCATATAGGCCAGCACTTGGCCCCATTCCTGAGCTTACCCCGAAAGCTAGTGCTAAGGGTAATGCAACGATACCTGCGGTTATACCACCAAATAAATCTCCTTTGAAATTCGAGAAAAGATTCTTCATAAAATTTAAATTAGCATTAGGTGATTAGGTTAGGTTTTACTTAACTGTTTTTGTTAATCTAAATGATATATTTCCATTATATTTTTTAGATAGCCTTCAAAATCTATTTTAAGGTCTATTAATTTTCCTGTATGTACATCAAATATCCATCCATGTACTTTTAGGCCATGGTCACGATATGCTTTTTGTACTGTTGCTGTTTTAATAAGGTTTACACATTGTTCTTTTACATTTAACTCTACGAGCCTATCATATTTTTTGGTTTCGTTTTCAATGGCGTTAAGTTCCTCTTTATGCAAACGATATACATCGCGTATATTTCGTAGCCAAGGATTTAAAACCCCTAGATCTGCCGATTGCATTGCGGCTTTAACCCCGCCACATGCATAATGACCACAAACAATAATATGTTTTACTTTCAAATAATCTACCGCATACTTTACAACAGATAAAACGTTTAGGTCGATACTGATTACCATGTTGGCAATATTTCTATGAACAAAAACTTCACCCGGTTTTGCACCCATTACCTCTTCCGCAGTTACCCTGCTATCTGAACAACCAATATATAACAGTTCAGGATTTTGACCTTCTGCTAGTTGCTCAAAATAATCTGGATTTTTTTCCAATTTTTCAGCAATCCATTTTTCGTTATTGTCAAAAACGGTATCGAGGTTCATTGTGAATATTTTTCTACAAAGTAGGGCTAATTCTAAACTATTACCTTAAAAGTTTCGATGTCATTCTAACCTTTTTAATAGAAGGTTACTTCACCATTCGATATATCATACATTGCACCTACAATTTTAATTTCTCCTTTTTTCTCCATTTCTGATAAAACAGGACTATTCTTACGCACGTTTTCGATTGTTAAAAGAACATTTTTCTCAGCTACTTTATCAACAAACTCAAGATTTTGAGAATTTCTCAGACTTTCATCTTTTGGCTCAGTTACCGCGTCTA
>CAXBIJ010000149.1:0-8711 GCA_963975675.1 uncultured Maribacter sp.
GAAATCAATTTTCAAATGTCAGATGATGAGGTTAAGCCTATCATCAGAAGAAAAATTGACGAATCTATCGTTTCTGCTTTTGAAGTATTAAGAGAACGTATCGATGGTTTTGGTGTTACACAACCAAACATTCAAAGAGAAGGTAATTCTGGGCGTATTTTGGTAGAATTGCCAGGGGCTAGAGATATTGCTCGTGCTCAAGACCTTTTGTCTAGTACTGCTCAATTAGAGTTTTGGGAAACATACAAGCAAAGTAATACAAGCTTTAGTACATTTCTAATTCAAGCGAATGAAAAATTAAAAGAAATCGTAGAGGTTGAAAGACCAGAGCAGGTAAAGGAAGAATCTGAATTAGATTCATTATTGTCTGATGTTTCTGCTGATTCTTTAGATTTAGCAACACAGGTAAATCCATTATACGAATTGTTGATTCCTGCAAACCCAGGAACAAATGCAATGTTCAGAGCATCTATTAAAGATACTGCGACAATCGGTTCTTATCTAAGAATGCCAGAAATTAGAAGGTTATTGCCTGCTGATATTCAGTTCACAAAATTTGTATGGGAAAGACCAGCTTCAGAAGATGTTGAGGTAATCGATTTGTATGCATTAAAATCTAACCGAGATGGTACACCTAGAATTAGTGGTGATGTGGTAAGTGATGCTCGCGCAGATTTCGACCAATTTAGTAAGCCCGCAGTTTCTATGACAATGAACACTAAGGGTGCTAAAGAATGGGAGAAATTAACGGGTGACGCTTATACGAATCAAACAGGTATTGCTATTGTTCTAGATAATAAGGTATATACTGCTCCAGGTGTTTCTTCGGGTCCAATTTCAGGAGGTCGTTCAGAGATTACTGGTAACTTTACAGTAAACGAAACTAAAGATATTTCGAATGTACTAAGAGCTGGTAAACTTCCTGCTTCTGCAGAAATTATTCAGTCAGAAATTGTTGGTCCTTCTTTAGGTCAAGAAGCGATTGATAGTGGTTTTATGTCTTTCTTAATCGCAATGGCAATTGTTCTATTTTGGATGATTGGTTATTATGGTAAAGCTGGTGTATTTGCTGATATTGCTTTATTGTTGAACATCTTATTGATTTTCGGAGTACTAACAAGTTTAAATGCGGTATTAACATTACCTGGTATTGCAGGTATTGTTTTAACTATAGGTATGTCGGTAGATGCGAACGTACTTATTTTTGAACGTATCAAAGAAGAATTAGCAAAAGGTAAAGGAAAGAGCCAAGCAGTTGCTGATGGATTTGCAAATGCTTTGTCTTCAATATTAGATGCGAACATTACTACAGGTTTAACCGCTGTTATATTATTTATTTTTGGTTCAGGACCTATCAAAGGCTTTGCAACTACATTAATAATAGGTATTATAACATCTCTTTTTACCGCTATATTCATTACGCGTCTTTTAGTAGATTGGTATGTCGGTGGTAAAGGAAGAAGCTTAGACTTCTCAACAGCATTGACTAAAAACCTTTTCAAGAACGTTAATATTGATTTCTTGGTTAAAAGAAAGATAGCCTACATACTATCAAGTATTTTAGTAGCAATTGGTTTGTTTTCATTATTGGCAGGACCAGGATTGCAACAAGGTGTTGACTTTTTAGGTGGCCGTTCTTATACTGTTCGTTTCGAGCATCCGGTTAATCCATCTGAGATTTCCTCTGAGTTGAGCGCGGTATTTGGTGTTAATACCAATGTGAAAACTTATGGTGAAGCCAATCAAGTAAAAATTACTACTTCGTATAAAGTAGATGTTGAGGGTATAGAAGTTGATACTGAAATTCAGGATAAACTTTATACTTCACTTCAGAAATACTTACCAGATGGTATTAGTAAAGCGAACTTTATTATAGGTGGAATTGATGAGGAAGCTGTTGGTATTATGCAATCTGTAAAGGTTGGGCCAACTATTGCAGATGATATTAAGAACAATGCCTTTCTAGCTATTTTAGGTTCCTTGGCAGTAGTTTTCCTTTATATCTTATTTAGATTTAGAAGATGGCAATTCTCATTGGGTGCAGTTGTTGCTGTTTTCCATGATGTATTGATAGTATTAGGTGTTTTCTCCATATTTGGTAAGTTAATGCCATTTAATATGGAAATTGATCAGGCATTTATTGCTGCAATACTAACCGTTATAGGTTATTCATTGAACGATACTGTGGTTGTATTCGACCGTATTAGAGAAACATTGTCAGAACGCGGCTGGAAAGGTGGTACAAATGTTAATTACGCTATAAATAGCACATTGGGAAGAACATTGAATACATCTTTAACCACTTTAATAGTGTTATTGGCAATTTTTATATTCGGAGGTGAATCATTAAGAGGGTTTATGTTCGCAATGATTGTTGGTATTGTTGTAGGTACCTATTCATCAGTATTTATTGCAACTCCTGTTATGTTTGATGCATTAAGCAAGAAAATTACTTCTGGTAAAGAAGAATAAATATTTTACTAACTCAACTTTAAAAATCGCTATCTCAAAAGGATAGCGATTTTTTTATGTAATAGTGATAAGACCAATTGAACCTGAAGGTTGTTTTTTTAAGGTATAAACGCTTTTTGGTTCTAGGAAAGGTTCTTTTCTGTGAGACACGAAAAGAATTGCCGTATTGGTTTCTTGTGCAATCTTGTTGACGAATGAAACTAGTAAAGCTGCAGATTCATCGTCCATACCAGTAGTAGGTTCATCAAGTATAAGAATTGGAGGGTGTTTTACCATCGCTCTTGCAGTCATCACCAATCGTTGCTTTCCTGTAGAGAGTTTATTGAAATAGGTGTCTTTTAAATCATGAAGATTTAAAACCAAAAGCCACTGTTTAATAACCCTTTTTTGAATGTCAGTGGGTATAGTATAAAGACCAACGGAGTCGGTAAGCCCAGAGATTAACATGTTTTCTACAGTGTGTCTACCTCTAAATTTATTGGTCATCGAAGGCGAATAGTAGCCTATTTTCTTTTTAATATCCCAAACAGATTCACCACTTCCTTTTAGATTTCCAAAAAGATAAATCTCCTGTCCGAAAGCTTTTGGGTTGTCACCCGTAATCATAGAAAGTATGGTAGATTTTCCACTTCCATTGGCTCCTGTTAATTGCCAAAAATCTCCATTATTTATAGTCCAGTTGATATTGTCTAGTATTTTATTGTCGCCATAAGAAATACTAACATTTTTAAACTGAATTAACGGATTGTTTAGGCTAGTTGGTTTTTCTAAAGTTTGCGGTATACTTACGTTACTAAAGGCTTGAGTTTTTGTTTGTTTTACTAACCCTATATCTTGAATTACGGTGAAAGTGTTATAAGTTAGTCTTCCGAAATGCTTTATAAAGGCAAGAGTATCTGCCTTTCGACTTGATATTTGTAAAAATGAAATGTGACTTGAATATTTCTGTAGAATATTTTTAAGCTCTTCTTGAAAAGTGACATCTAAATTGTCAAAAGGATTATCTAAGATGATATAATCAGGCTTTTGCTGAAGTATGTAATTTAACAAAGCCTTTTTTTGTTCGCCACTTGACATAGTTTCAAGGGCTTGTAATTCGGAGCCAATGATTTTATGGTCATGTTTGTCTTCTTCATCTATAAATTTCTCTATGGTAAATTGAGAGTATAAAAGCCCTTTTTTGTGCTGATATTCTACGAGTTCATTTGGAATTTTACCCTTTTGAAAATCAGCTATGAAATTCCGTTTATCAGAGTTATTGTCGATGTATATTACCCAATGAATCATTTATGCTTTAATTCTATAAATATAAACAGAATTGTCTTTATAGGTAGTGCTGAAGTCTATACACATTTCATTTTTCACTGCAGTTTTCTGTGATGGAATATTATTTACTTGAATGATAGAAATTAAACTATCTGCCCAATTATTCTTAAAAGCCACATCTTTACATTTTTTGGCTGCTTCAAAAGCGTAACCTTGTTGCCAATATTCTGGTAAAATAGAGTAGCCTATTTCTAGCTCTTCTTTTCCATTTACATGTTGAACTAAAAGGCCTGCAAGACCAATGAGTTTATTGGTTTCTTTTGAGAAAAGTGCGTTCATGCCGCCTGATTTTTCTTCGTAACGTTCAAATATTCTTGAAAATTGCTCTTTACAAGCTCTAATTGGATCTTTAGGTAAACCCGTCCAATATTGACTACTTAAGGGTTCTTGGTGATAAGGGAGCCAGGCTTCAAAATCAGATTGTGTTACTTTCTTAAAAAGTAATCGTTCTGATTCTTCATTGAATAAAATATAGTCTGACATTTTACACTTGACTAATTAAACAGGGTAAAAGGTAATTAGTTGCGACTGAAACTTATGCTGTCACCAATTGAAATACCTAAAGTTTCTGCGAGACCACCATTTATTTCAAGAACATATTTTATAGGTGCCATTGATGATAAACCTGATTCATTAAAAGGTTGTGCATTTTCTTGCATGCTCGCAATGGTCATATCCTCTTTTATATAAATGATATCTAAAGGAAATTCAGTGTTCTTCATGTAAAAAGAATGCATAGCTACATCAGGAATAATAAAAAGCATGGCCTGATTGTTTTTCATGCTTTTTCTATACATTAATCCTGTTTGAGTTTCGTAATCCGTTTCAGCAAATTCTATATCGAACTTGGTATTTAACGTATCACTAGTGTTTACATACACATTTAAACTTCCTTCGTTACTAAATTCAATTTGTTGTGTTGATATGGTTTTTTTTGCTTCTTCTTTACAAGAGGTACATACCAACACAAATACTACAATTAAAACCCAAACTATACTTTTCAATCTTAGCATTATGCAGTTTTAGTTTTTCTAAACATAAAGAAAAGACCAACTAGAATGAATGGTATACTTAACCATTGACCTGTAGATAGAATACCCAAGGTGTCTTCAAAACCACCTTGACTTTTCTTAACGAATTCTACGAAGAAACGTACCGACCAAAGCAACACGAAAAATAACCCGAATAAGTACCCTGGTTTATTTTTTTTGTCAGTTTTCCAGTATAAAAAGTAAAGTAGTATGAATATGAAAATATAGCATATACCTTCATATAATTGAGCAGGGTGACGATAAGGTATTTCTGCTAAATATTCTGAAAATTGTGGATTGTTCTCTATTGCGGCATATGCGGCATTTAATGTTTTTTCTTGAGTAACACCTAATGCTTTTGAGGGATGTAAATCATCTGAATCACGTATAAATTTCGTTGCGAATATGAAGTTTTCATCAACAATTTTCCCATTAATTTCAGAATTAAAGAAGTTTCCTAAACGCACGCAAAAGCATCCAATTGCAACTGGGATTACCATTCTGTCAAATATCCAAAGCATACTGAACTCAGGAAATTTTCTTGTGTATAAGTATGTTCCAACAATAATACCTAAAGTAGCTCCGTGACTTGCTAAACCTGTGAATCCTGTAAATTCATAACCATTTATTAAACCGAATAACAAACTACCCGATTCACTTTCGCGAACTGGTAATAGAATTTCAGCAAGGTGATTAGAATAATAGGCCCAATCGTAAAAGAAAACATGCCCTAATCTAGCACCTAACATGGTGCCTAAAACTGTATATATAAAAAGAGAATCTAATTGTTCTATCGATTTTTTCTCGTTGGAAAAAATTCTTTTCATGATAAACCAACCAAGGGCGAAGGCACTTATCCAAAGTAGATTGTAGTATTTAATCTGTATAAATCCAATGTTGAAAAGAGTTTCATTCGGATTCCAAATAATTCCTAAAAAATGCATGTGTTGTATTTTGAAAGGCTAAGATAATAAATAGCCAACAGACAAATCGATTTTGTAATACGGAGTTGAGTAAAAGTTTATCTAGTTAAGAAAGGTAACAATTGTACGAATTTAACTTTTCAGGGTACAGGGTCATAACCTTTACCGCCCCATGGGTTACAGCTAAATATACGCTTAGTTGCTAACCATCCACCTTTAAATAATCCGTGTTTTTTTAAAGCTTCTAAAGTATATTGAGAACAAGTAGGGGAGTACCTGCACGTTGCTGGGGTATAAGGAGAAATTGCTAATTGATAAAAACGAACCAATAGTACAAAAGGGGTAATCAGAATTTTTTTTATTGAAATATTCAAAGCAGCTAATTGAAAGTACAAATTTACTATAAAACCGTTAAATCTTTAAAAATAACAAGTCCGAATGTAAAACATGCGGACTTGTTTCAAAATATTAAAGTTCTTTTAAGGGCCAATTCTTATGGGTTCTAGATGCTCTGCTTCTTTTTCAGAATATAATCTTGACCTTATTAAAAACCGTATGCCTAAAGGAATTTCTAATGAAAAACTAGAGCCTCTACCTGGGGTAATGTCAATAGTTAATTGGGTATGTTTCCAATATTCAAATTGGTCTTTTGACATATGAAAATCACAACCTTCAATATTACCTAGCCAAACATCATTATCATCGAGCATTAAATCACCTTTGGTAAAACACATAGGAGAAGAACCATCACAGCAGCCTCCACTTTGGTGAAACATAAGTTCACCATGTGCCTTTTTTAATTTAGCAATTATGGCGGCTGCTTTTTCGGTTACTAAAACTCTTTTAGTTTTCATTTTGGTTTGCTCATTAAAAGAATCCCATAGCTTTTTTGTCGTATGATATTAGCATGTTTTTGGTTTGTCGATAGTGTGCTAACATCATTTTGTGATTCTCTCTACCAATACCAGACTTTTTATATCCACCAAATGGAGCATGGGCAGGATATAAGTGGTAACAGTTAACCCAAACTCTACCAGCTTTTATTGCTCTTGATATTTGATATGCTTGGTGTGTATCTCTTGTCCATACACCAGCGCCTAAACCATATAAGGTGTCGTTAGCGATTTCAATTGCTTCGGCTTCATCTTTAAATGTAGTCACGCAAAGTACAGGACCGAATATTTCTTCTTGAAACACACGCATTTTATTATTGCCTTTTAAAATAGTTGGTTGTACATAATAACCACCTTCTAAGCCTTCGTTATATGCTTGCTCACCACCGGTTAATACTTCGCAACCTTCTTCTTTTCCAATTTTTATATAACTTAATATTTTTTCAAATTGGTCATTAGATGCTTGAGCACCCATCATTGTATTGGGGTCTAACGGATGTCCCATTCTTATGGCCTTGGTGCGTTCAATAACGCGTTCAATAAACTTATCGTAAATACTTTCTTGAACTAACATTCTAGATGGACAAGTACATACTTCACCTTGGTTTAGAGCAAACATGTTGGCACCTTCTAAGCATTTATCGAAGAATTCGTCATCGGCGTCCATAATACTTTCAAAAAATACATTTGGAGATTTCCCGCCTAGTTCTAAGGTAACCGGAGTAATGTTTTTAGAGGCATATTGCATAATTAATTGACCTGTAGTGGTCTCGCCTGTAAATGCAATTTTGTCTATTCTTGGACTTGATGCTAAGGGTTTACCTGCCTCTGCGCCAAAACCATTAACCACATTAAGAACACCTGCTGGTAAAATACCTTCAATGATTTCCATCAAAATTAAGATGCCCACTGGTGTTTGTTCTGCAGGTTTAAGTATAACACAGTTTCCTGCAGCTAGGGCTGGCGCCAATTTCCATGTAGCCATTAATAGTGGAAAATTCCAAGGAATAATTTGTCCGACGACACCTAAAGGTTCTGTGACATTTAAGGCAACGGTGTTCGAGTCTAATTCACTAACCGAACCTTCTTCTGCTCGTATTACTCCGGCAAAATACCTAAAATGGTCAATCGCTAGCGGTAAATCTGCTGCTCTTGTTTCGCGAATAGCTTTACCATTGTCCCAAGTTTCTGCTCTTGCCAGTACTTCTAGATTTTGCTCAATTTTATCGGCAATTTTTAAAAGCATATTGCTTCTTTCAGTTGCTGATGATGTATTCCATGACGGAGCTGCTTTCCATGCTGCATCAATTGCCAATTCAATATCCTCGGCAGTAGATCTCGGAATTTTAGTGAATGACTTACCATCTACAGGAGAAATATTGTCAAAATAATCACCTTTGGTTGGAGCTACCCATTTACCACCAATAAAGTTTTCATATTGATTTTTGAATTTTGGTTTTTGAAGAATGTCCTTCTCTACAGTTGCTGTTGTGCTCATGGTATATGATTTAAGTTAATAATAGTATTTCGTGGTCGCTATCACATAATTCGTACGACATTCTAAATGTACTTCTCATATTCTTGATATATCTGACGCATTCTACGAATAACATGAACAATTCTACCATTTATTGATATTATGATTTTTTTAAGTATAAAAATTTGTAATTTTCTTAATCATAAGAATTTGTAGTGTGATACAGTTATCAGAAAATTTTTTAAAAGGAAGGCGGTTAGAAACATTAGTTGAGAACCAAACATCCTATACCATGAATAATGCGGCCATGCATGTTTTTGAAACGCATGAGCAAGCTAAAAACGTGTTGTTGAAATTTGAGCAACCTGTTTTGGCTAGTATGATTCAAGGAAAAAAGATTATGCATTTACGGGATTATGAATCGTTTGATTTTTTACCTGGTGAATCTTTAGTGCTACCAGCTAACGAAAGTATGTGTATTGATTTTCCTGAGGCAATGGCAAAAAACCCTACAAGATGTTTAGCAATGGCTATTTCTGAAGATAAAATAAGCAAGGTGCTGCAATTTATGAACGAAAACATGCCAAAA
>CAXBIJ010000150.1:0-8684 GCA_963975675.1 uncultured Maribacter sp.
TTTAATAAATCCGGAGCACGAATCTCATGGTAAAATGACTTACAACGATTCTCACAAACACGAGAGTAACTTTACATCTGTTGAAATACAAAAGAATAATTCGGTCATGCTTTCAACTTTAGAAGGCAGCAAACTAGGTGTGTGGATTTCACATGGAGAAGGTAAATTCAAACTACCCCTATCTGAAGAAAATTATGATATCGTAGCCAAATATGGTTACGAAGGATATCCTGCCAACCCCAATGGAAGTGATTTCAACACCGCAATGCTTTGTGATAAAACAGGTCGTCATTTAGTGACAATGCCACATATTGAACGTTCTATTTTCCCTTGGAACTGGGCACATTACCCAGCAAATAGAAATGATGAAGTATCGCCATGGCTAGAAGCATTTAAGAATGCCAAAAATTGGATAAATAATAGCTGAAAATTAATTTAACCATTCAGGCTAAATGGCAAATTGGCTTTTTGGTTTTTTGTTTACTTATTTAAATAGTAATAGCTGTGCATTTCAATATTGAAGTACACAGCTTTTTTACAACCAAAAACGTGTTATCTAACTAATAACCTACCACTCCAAATTTTGTCTTTAGAGTTTTGTAGTTTATATAAGTAAAGCCCTGGAGCCAAATCTTTTCTTTTTATAACTATCTCATTTTGACCTTCAATACTTTCACCTTCTAAATGATGATTCCCTATTAATCTACCGCTTAACGAATAAAGATTAAACTGATATTTATCTGCATTCTCTTCATAAAAGTATAGACTTGTACTTTCAAACATCGGATTCGGATATACTACAGATTTATTTAGATTAGTAGCTACAAATTGTTGTCCTGTTGCGCGATTATGAAAATCAATATTATGTAGCTCCATCGACTTATCCTCAAAATATCCGTTTTCGGCAATGAGATTAAAAGCAATTACTTTTATATTATTAAAATTAGTGCCCGCATCGTTAAAATCTTTAAAATTATCATTCGATAATGTGTAAATCGCTAATTCATTTTGTAAATTAATTGTAGTTCTGTAAAATGTACCATCCCCTTTAATTACTTGAATTTCTAATGTTCCTGTTCCTTTTGCCTCAAAACTCATTTTTTCATACTTACCAAGGTCTACAGCTGAAAACCTAGGACTTAGTGCACGATACACACCTAAATAACTACTGGTACTACCTGATAACAAAACATTTCTTTCAATAGGGTACCCATCGCCTATATATGGCCCTTCGGCAGGCATCACTTCATATGTAGTTACGGTCGTTTCTTCGGCCGAATCATCTAATCCCCAAGGGGCATCAGCAACAAACAAATCGTCTGGTGTATCACCTAAACCAGAACTTATTCTAAAACCTAAATCAAACAATGTTCCTGTTTTTAAAGCTACAGAATCTAAATATCCATTTATCTCAGCAGACACACCTAAAACTTCAGTACCACTAGTTTCGGTAAGTTTTAAACCGCCTTCTAGATTAATTGATCTAGAATTATTGTTATTTACAAGATTTAAGAGTACCTCTCCATTTTTATAACTCGCAGATTTGACAAATACTGGTGGTGGGGTTGAACCATTGTACTCCGTAATGGCTGAATTAACCTCTAGCAAGTTTAGAATCTCATCTGCAAGCGATAATAAATCATCTATTGAATTTGACCATATTTGAAAATTGTAATAAGCGGTATCGTTTTTATAGGCATCAATATTCCAATGAGATTCAACCGTAAAAGCACCTTCAGAATTAACTCTAGCCGAAAATGTCAATGCAAATTCAAGACTACCATCTGGTTGTTTTATTATCGACTTAATAAAATCTTTCTCACGTAATTGAATATTAGAAACGGATAATAATTGTGCCCCAAGAAATCGATCACATATAAATTTACTATGCTCGTAAACCTTATTTTCAGTCTTTATGACCATAAGGGATCCTAAATTATCAGACCCGTTTAAATAATCTACTGAATAGATATCTGATGCGTTGGTCAAATCTAATAAATCGTTAGGTGAAGATTCAATGGTGCTTGTTTCACCAACTATACCTAGTGGAACAAGACTATTCAATGGAATATTATTTATATCTGCTTTTGAACTTAAACCGTAAAATGCATTCTTCACTAATTTCTTGGCAGTATTTTTATCAAAAACATAATTCGATTTAGCGCGATTAAAGTTTCTTTTACTAATTAAACTCGCCAATCTATCATTGCTCTCTAAACCACCTTTATTTGCGCTTGAGGTCGTTTTAATTACCGGACAAGAAGCGACACCAGAACAAGAAGGATCATCACAATCAACTAAGCCATCACCATCATCATCAATGCCATTGATACAATCTTCTTGAGGAACAGGAGCCGTAGGACAACGAGCACCATCATTACTAGAGGCTGCAGGACCAAAAGCAAATATATTTGAATTCATATTGCCGCCTGAAATATTTTGGACTTGTTCAATTTTATAAACCGAACCAGTTTGATTTGCAGATATATAAAAATTACCATCAACATCGAAATATACAGCACCGAACGTATAACTTAACCCTTCAAGAATTGGCACAGTACCTAAATCTTGCACGTTGCCTGTTTCTGGGTCAATTCTAAATAATTTCCTACTACGACCTTCAACCGTATATAACATATTATCGGCAGCATTAAAGGCCCAATCTGCAATAGAAAGACTTTGACTAAGACTAAAGTTCCCTAAATATTCTAAATAACTATCTGAAGACGGATTTAAATCTATTTTGAAATATGAAGACCCACCTGCTTTAAAAAAATAAATACCTTCATTTGAAATATCCCCAACATATTTATTACCTGTCGGCAATTCAGAAATAGTATACTGTTCTACTTGAAAATCTTTTCCAATTCGAACTATGGATTGTGATGGACTAGATAAATATCCCCACAGATATCCATCCGCAGGATTATAACCAACCCCATTTACATTACCAGGGGTGATATTTTCAGCAACTAGATAAGAACTTCCTGATGCCAAGTCAAGTGCATAAATATCATTATACTGAAATAAGTATGCATTAAAATCACAATTGAAAGGTTCTGATTGTGCTGTGGAATAAAAACTAACACATGAAAAAGCTAAAAAAGTGAATATTAATTTTGAAATTTGTTTAAACGAGTAAATTATCATCATATTTTCTACAATTTAGGAACGTTGTGATGGGGTAAATGTAGAATTAAATCTTAAAGAATTTTCCTACAAAAATGTGAATTGCATACATAACACGTTCAATTGCAATTTATTGTAGACGAATAGTTAAAATTTACGAAGTAAATTGACTAGCTTAACAATTAGGGATTTTATAATCAATACCTATTTTATTTATTAATACAATTTTAAATAACCGAGTTCTTTACTTATTTTGCAATCAAGTTTTATAAATCAAGTATGCACCAAGTTACCCGACTGTTCGATTTTCCCTATTATCAACTAGAGAAAAATGCCTTAGAAAAGGCACTAATATCTAAAAAAGATGATAAGTGGATAAGTATATCTACTCAAGAATATATAGATAAGGCGAATGCCATAAGCCGTGGTTTACTACGTCTAGGTATTAAGCCTAACGATAAGATTGCTCTTATCTCTAAACATAATAGAACCGAATGGAATATTATGGATATTGGTATTTTGCAATTAGGTGCTCAAAATGTACCCATCTATCCTACTATTTCAGAAAGTGATTATGCTTATGTATTAAACCACTCTGAAGCTAAATATTGTTTTGTATCCTGCACTGAAGTGTATGAAAAAGTAAAATCTATTCAAAGCCAAGTACCTTCACTAAAAGAAGTATTCTCGTTTGATGTTTTGAACAACTGTAAAAACTGGGAAGAAGTTTTGGAATTAGGAAAAGACACTTCTAATCAAGAAGAAGTGGAAAAATCAAAAGAAGCAGTTAAACCAGACGATTTAGCAACATTAATATATACTTCTGGTACAACAGGAAGACCTAAGGGTGTTATGCTATCTCATGATAATTTAGTTAGTAATGCCTTAGAAAGTTTTAAAAGAATTCCCATTGAAATTGGAAATTCAAAAGCATTGAGTTTTCTACCAGTATGCCATGTATATGAACGCATGCTTATGTATTTATACCAATATTGCTGCACTAGTATTTACTTCGCTCCTATAGATCAAATTAGTGAATACGCACAAGAGGTTCAACCAAATGTCATGACAGCAGTTCCACGTTTGTTAGAAAAAGTCTATGATAAAATCATAGCTAAAGGCACAGCATTAACTGGAATTAAAAAGAAATTATTCTTTTGGGCTGTGGAAATAGGTTTAAAATATGAACCTTACGGTCAAAATGGTTGGTGGTATGAGCAAAAACTTGCACTAGCACGTAAACTTATTTTTAGTAAATGGAAAGCAGCTTTAGGAGGCAAGTTATCAGTAATGGCATCAGGTAGTGCTGCTTTACAACCGCGCTTAGCACGTGTTTTTAACGCAGCTGAATTTGGGGTAATGGAAGGTTATGGACTTACGGAAACTTCTCCTGTGGTATCTGTAAATGATATGCGAAATGGCGGTTTTAGAATAGGTACTGTTGGAAAACCTTTAGATCGCACTGAAGTTAAAATAGCCGAGGATGGTGAAATTTGTATAAAAGGCCCGCAAGTAATGTTGGGCTATTATAAAGATGTAGCCAAAACTGCAGAAGTTATCATTGATGGTTATTTTCACACTGGCGACATTGGAGAAATTGATGTTGATGGCTTCTTAAAAATAACTGACCGTAAAAAAGAAATGTTTAAAACGTCTGGAGGTAAATATGTCGCCCCTCAGTTGTTAGAAAATAGATTTAAACAATCTAGATTTATTGATCAAATTATGGTTGTGGGTGAAGGCGAAAAAATGCCCGCTGCCCTAATTCAACCAGATTTTGATTTTGTTAAAAATTGGGCTAAAATTCACAATATTGAAATCGGCACCAATGAAGAGCTTATAGTTAATGAAAAAGTAATAGCTAGATTACAAGAAGAGGTCGCTATAGCAAACGAGAACTTTGCTAAATGGGAAAAAATAAAGCAATTTAGACTGACACCTGAAGTTTGGAGTATAGAAGAAGGTCACCTCACTCCTACTATGAAATTGAAAAGAAAAGTTATAAAAGAAAAGTACATTGAACTTTACAATGATATTTACGAGCATTAAGTTAATATGTTTAATTCTTTAAACCGCATTTGAAAAATATAGTTTAACTCAGCTTATTCTATATTAACTGTTTTTGTGAGTAAGCGGTATTTTTGGTCTGGCAATCATGTGATTTATTTTAGGAAAGGGCCTAAACCATACCACTCATAATCAAGGAAATATGATAGTTTTCATGGCACCAATATTTTGCCATCTAGTAATTATTACGACAGATTTTTGGTCTAAAATTGATAAGCAAGTAAAAAATTGGGGATTCGCAATGCTTTAATATCATGCGAATTACAAAAGACAATTCTAAATCTTAATATTTTATCAATTTATTATGCATGCATAATAAATTTACTTATATTTGGTCACCAACTACCAAAGCATGAAAGAAGCAACTATTGATTATGCATTAAGAGCTACTTGGCAAGCAGTAGCTAGAATGTATAATGAAGAAGCAAAAAACTTCGATTCTACTATGGCTGTAGGATTTACTTTATTGAGTATAGATCCGAAAAAGGGCACTCCTTCCACTTCATTGGGGCCTAAAATGGGAATGGAAGCTACTAGCCTCTCTAGGATATTGAAAAGTATGGAAGAGAAAGGTCTCATCTTAAGAAAGCCTAATCCAGATGATGGTCGTGGCGTTCTCATTTATTTAACGGATTTTGGTTTAGAAAAAAGAAATCTCTCAAAAAGTACCGTTCTTCAATTCAATGAAGCGATAAAACAAGAAATTACTGAAGAAAAGCTTTTAAGTTTTTTTGAAGTAACCGACACAATCAACAAATTGATTGCAGACAAAAAATTATTTTCAAAAGATATTTCAAATTAATATAGTATAAAGTACATGAACAAGCACATTAAAAAAGTAGCGGTAATTGGCTCAGGTATAATGGGAAGCGGTATCGCATGCCATTTTGCGAATATTGGCGTAGAGGTTTTATTGTTAGACATTGTTCCGCGTGAACTTAATGATAAGGAAAAGGCAAAAGGTTTAACCTTGCAAGACAAGGTTGTTCGTAATAGAATGGTAAACGATTCATTGTTAGCGGCACTAAAATCTAAACCATCACCAATCTATCATCAAAAATTTGCCGATAGAATTACTACAGGTAATTTAGAAGATGACATTTCTAAAGTATCTAAAGTAGATTGGATTATTGAGGTAGTAGTTGAACGACTTGATATTAAAAAAATAGTCTTTGAAAATTTAGAGAAGCATAGAAAACCTGGTACACTGATTACCTCTAATACATCAGGTATTCCTATACATTTTATGAGTGAAGGTCGTAGTGAAGATTTTCAGAAGCATTTCTGTGGAACTCACTTTTTTAACCCTGCTCGTTACTTAAAACTTTTTGAAATTATACCTGGCCCTAAAACTTCACCCGAAGTATTAGATTTTTTAAATGGGTACGGAGAACAATTTTTGGGTAAGACTTCGGTAGTAGCGAAAGATACACCTGCATTTATAGGTAACAGAATTGGTATTTTCAGTATCCAAAGTCTTTTCCATATGGTAAAAGAAATGGGTATGACCGTTGAAGAGGTTGATAAATTAACCGGACCAGTAATTGGAAGACCAAAATCTGCAACGTTTAGAACTGTAGATGTTGTGGGTCTTGATACACTAGTGCATGTTGCAAATGGCATTGCTGACAATTGTAAAAAAGATGAAAAATTAGAATTATTTAAACTACCAGGTTTCATCAATACCATGATGGAAAACAAATGGTTGGGTAGTAAAACAGGACAAGGGTTCTATAAAAAATCTAAAGACGCCAAAGGTAAAACTGAAATTTTGACCTTAGATTTAGATACGATGGATTATCGTTCTAGCAAAAGAGCAAGTTTTGCTACGTTAGAACTAACAAAGACTATCGATAAAGTAGCAGACCGTTTTAAGGTTTTAGTTGCAGGAAAAGATAAAGCTGGTGAATTCTACAGAAAAAGTTTCGCTGCATTATTCGCTTATGTATCTCATAGAATTCCTGAAATAACCGATGAGCTTTATAAAATCGATGACGCCATGAAAGCTGGCTTTGGCTGGGAACATGGTCCTTTTCAAATTTGGGATGCTATTGGTATTGAAAAAGGGTTAGAAATTATGAAAGCGGAAGGAGAAACTCCTGCTGCTTGGGTTAATGATATGATTGCTTCTGGTAATAAATCATTTTACACCGTTAAAAATGGCGCATCATATTACTATGATATTCCTAAAAAATCAGCAGAAAAAATACCTGGGCAAGATTCATTTATCATCTTAGATAACATAAGAAAGTCTAAAGAGGTATTTAAAAATAGTGGTGTTGTTGTTGAAGATTTAGGTGACGGAATTTTAAATGTAGAATTCCAATCTAAAATGAATACTATTGGTGGTGATGTTCTTGCCGGATTAAATAAAGCTATAGACATCGCCGAAAAAGATTTCCAAGGTTTAGTTGTTGGTAATCAAGCTCCAAACTTTTCAGTAGGTGCTAATATCGGTATGATTTTTATGATGGCCGTTGAACAAGAGTATGATGAGCTTAACATGGCTATTAAAATGTTTCAAGATACTATGATGCGTATGCGTTATTCTGCAATACCAACAGTATCTGCCCCACACGGCATGGCATTAGGTGGTGGTTGTGAACTTTCTTTACACGCCGATAAAGTTGTTGCTGCTGCAGAAACCTATATTGGTTTGGTTGAATTCGGAGTCGGAGTAATTCCTGGCGGCGGTGGCTCAAAAGAATTTGCTTTAAGAGCCCAAGATTTATTCCATAAAAATGATGTGGAATTAAATGTGCTTCAAGAATACTTCTTAACTATTGGTATGGCTAAAGTATCTACCTCTGCTTATGAAGCTTATGAACTAGGTATTTTACAACATGGTAAAGATATTGTTGTCGTGAATAAAGATCGTCAAATAGCAACGGCAAAAGCTCATGCTAAATTAATGGCAGAAGCTGGTTACACACAACCTGTTAAAAGAAAAGATATTAAAGTTCTTGGTAAACAAGCTTTAGGTATGTTCTTGGTAGGAACTGATTCTATGGAAGACAGTAAGTACATAAGTGAACATGACAAGAAAATTGCTAACAAATTAGCATATGTAATGGCTGGTGGTGATTTATCTGAGCCAACCTTAGTTACTGAACAATATTTACTGGATTTAGAACGCGAAGCTTTCTTATCACTTTGTACTGAACGTAAAACGTTAGAGAGAATTCAGCACATGTTAAAAACAGGTAAACCTTTAAGAAACTAGAAAAAGATGAAAACAGCATATATAGTAAAAGCATATAGAACAGCAGTAGGAAAAGCCCCTAAGGGAGTTTTTCGCTTCAAAAGAGCTGATGAACTAGCGGCAGAAACCATTCAGCATATGATGGCCGAAGTACCTCAGTTAGATAAAAAACGTATTGACGATGTTATCGTTGGTAATGCAATGCCTGAAGGTTCACAAGGGTTGAATATGGCTCGATTAATCTCTCTTATGGGATTGGATATCGTAGATGTACCAGGCGTAACCG
>CAXBIJ010000151.1:0-8624 GCA_963975675.1 uncultured Maribacter sp.
AAGACATTATGTATTCTGCCACTCATTTTTACAAGAATTATAAAATGAAGCGAGTATACTACTCTGGCTATGTTCCTATTTCTACAGATAATCGATTACCGACTTTAGGCTCAGAGGTTCCTATATTACGTGAAAATAGGTTGTACCAGACCGATTGGCTACTACGCTTCTATGGTTTTAGCGTTAATGAAATTTTAGATGCTGACAATCCAAATCTTGAAATGGATATAGATCCTAAATTAATGTGGGCCTTACGAAACTTGAACCATTTTCCAGTAGATATAAATAAAGCAGACAGTCGCATGTTAGCACGAATACCTGGTATTGGCATGGGCTCTGTTCATAAAATATTAAATGGTAGAAAATATAGAAATCTAAATTGGGACCATTTAAAGAAAATGGGGGTTGCTCTTAATAGAGCCAAGTATTTTGTCATTTGCAATTCTAACGATTGGGAAAGAAGGGACTTAGATGCAGCAAAAATAAAAGGGATGATTCTACAATCACAAAATAGAAAATTCAAAAAACACTATAGTAATCAATTATCACTATTTAATTAAAGTTAAACTTTATTAAAAAATAATCTCATGGAAAGTCTAAACACTGTACTACATTCCTCTAAATTTAATAGCTCTATTTCTATTATAGAACGAAGTCAAGTTCAAATTTTGGCTATAGGCTACCAAATAGTTATGCTTAAAAGCAAACTTAAAAAACAATTTAAAATTTTGATTAGTGCCTTATCGTTAAACTTCTAAAATTATCCTAATGAATACTACAAAAACCTTAATTTATGATGGTAGTTTTAATGGTTTTCTAACTGCCGTTTTTATCGGTTTCGAACAAAAAATACCATATGCTGATATTCAACGGCAAGGACAAATTCAAAGCGGTTTATTTTCAGAAACAGAAATAATATTTACAAACGTTGAAAAAGCACAACGGGTATGGAACGGTATACGTAATAAAAGTAATAGTGCTATTAAAAATGTGTACTTCGCTTTCTTAAGTAAACAGAATACTGTAGAGGGCTTACTCTACCATTATATTCAAAAATTAATGGGATGCAAATATGATAGCGCTATAGATTTTGGAGACGATTGTATTTTAAAAATTAATCAACTGGCACATAAAGTGGGTAGGGAAAAACACCGTATGGAGGCCTTTGTTCGTTTTCAATTAACCAAAGACAATGTGTATTTCGCTAATATTGAACCTGATTTTGATGTTCTTCCTTTAATTTCTAAACATTTTAGAAACCGCTATGCAGACCAACAATGGATTATATATGATGTAAAACGCAAGTACGGCATATTTTATGATTTGCAAAATGTCGAAATTATTTCTTTAGACCTTACGGATATTCAAACTAACCGAATTGAAAAAAGTGCTGTTTTTACAGATACCGAATATGAGTACCAAAACCTATGGAACAATTACTTTAAAAGCACGACTATAAAATCTCGTATTAATACAAAGCTGCATGTACAACATGTTCCAAAAAGATACTGGAAATACCTTTCTGAGAAAAAAGAAGCCGTTTAAAACCTGTTTTTAAATACAATAATCGTACGTCAAATTGCCAATTCTTAAAATATGAGAATAGATAATGGAGTAAGTTCTAAATTATCATTTATAATAATTACTTACCTCCATCTAATTTATCTTGCAATTTTTTTAATTCATCCCATTTACCTGCACTGGCTAATTTAGCCTGTTTTGGCCAAGAACCCGGTTTATGCATTGCATAACGAGGACCAGCCTCTTTAAGGATACCTTCTAATACTTTCACAGATGATTTACTTAATTTATCAAAAGTTGCAATTCCTTTTTCAATTAAAATAGAGGCAATTTTAGGACCTATTCCCTCAATCTTTTTTAAATCGTCCTTCTTAGATTTTGTAGCGGTTTTTATAGTGGCTTTTGAAGTTACCTTCTTTGCCGTCTTCGTTACTGCTTTTACAGCAGGTTTCTTAATCGTTTTCTTTACCTGCTTCACTTTTTGAGGAATAAGACTCAAATCGACAATACTGTTTTGAATACCTGCGTAAGGTGAAGGAACATAATCATCAGCTGCATGGTCATTGAACCATCCTTTATCTTCACTTAAATAGCGAAATTCATACCTTTTTCCATTTTCAAGCTTTATACTTTTAACATATGTATTGCCTTTCCTTTCCATTTGAAAAGTACTGTCATTACTCAGCCAATTATTAAAATCACCCAATAATAAAACATTTGATGAGCTTGGGGCCTCGTTTTCGCCAATAGTAAAGGTTACTAAAGTAGTTGCGCCTTTGTCTTTTAATTGTTTTTTTAGTGCCATGCTTATAGATTTTATGAATGTTATAAATGGAAATTAAAATTTACTAATTTTCAATGAGTTTGCATTAAAAAAATAGTTAATTATATGCTATTAATTGGAAATCAAAAAAACTAGCTTCCTTTATTATAAAAGTGATATAATTTAATTTATGAACCATTAGGCTATCTTCAAAATTGGCGCCAAAATGGGTGAAATAGGGATGTTGAAAGGTTGCCTATTATAAAAACATCGAAGTAAATTCGATAGTAAATGACATCAATTATGAGAAAACTGGTATGATTTTTAATTTGCCAATATTATTCATACAAGGTTCTCATGACTATTAACTTCAAAGAACCTTAGTAAACCATATTTTGAAAAAATATTCGCTCTTAGAAAAGAGTGTTTTTTAGTTTAAATACTGCTTAAGGCAATAATCAATAAACAGTACGAAGTGGTAAAATAAGTTCTTGTTCAAAAATAATAGTGCTATTTCTAACCCTAACTACTCACATATTTCTAACTCTTCTCCCCTACAAAATGGTCACTCTTATTTTTAAACAGTACGTTAAAGGTTGTTAGACTTCCATAAATTCGCGTTATATATTGTTGTAAATCAATCTTTTCTTGGTCATCTAAATTCTTACTAGAATTTATTTTTTGCTCCATTACTCGAATACGATCTATAACCATTACTATTTTATGAAAAAATGTGTTGATAGGAATTTCTTTGTTACTCATACCAGCTTCGCCTGGTTCTAAAACAAGATTACCGCCTTTCCATTTATCAGCAATGGCCACTCGTTGTGTAACATCGCTCCATTTTTGAAGAATTGAGACCAGAGAACTTTCTACATCGAAAAAACTAACCGTATCAACTTCATTGCTTATGGCTTCAATAACTTCAAAATCTGCATCTATTTCAATCGTTTCTAATCCCTTATCCATGAAAGTCACCCAATATTGATGTGAAGACACATTGGTAACCACACCTTTTCCGAAATTAGCATGTAAAATTCTTGACCCTATTCCTAGTACTTTCATAGTATTCATTATTAATTAAGTTGCTAATTTATATCCAACTTTAATCATCAACAAAAGATTCGCGATTATTCATTGGTGAATTAACGTGTAGAAATGGTTTTGCCATCTTATTTAGTTCATGTACATTTAATGTCAATACTTGTTTTAATTCTATTCAATTATACTATTATACTCATGAAAAAACTGATAGCATTTTCAATATTTTGTTTCGCACTTATTTCTTGTGGAGAGAAACAAAAAAAGGAAGTCGTAGAACTACCCCCAGCAAAGCTTAAAGCACTAATTATCGATGGTCAAAACAATCATTATGTATGGCCAAAGACAACCATGATGATGAAGGGTTATTTAGAGGAAACAAATCTCTTTACGGTTGATATTCATCGAATGGATTCGGTATGGCTGGGTATTAAATATAATCAATCAAGGCCAGAGACTTATACTTCGTTTATAGAAACATATCCATTAACAGACAAAACGTATAACATATCTGATAGCCCAATAAAAATATCAGAATTTGCCTTTGATTTTAAAGACTATGATGTAATCATCTCAAATTTAGGGGCCGAATCTCCACTATGGCCCGAAAAAACTAGAAGTGATTTTGAATCTTATATGGCAAAAGGTGGTGGTTTTGTTGTTATTCATGCTGCTAATAATGCATGGGGAGAATGGGAAGAATTCAATAAAATGATTGGTTTAGGGGCATGGGGTGGTCGAAATGAAAAATCAGGTCCTTATATTTATTATAACGAAGCTGGTGAAATTGTAAAAGATTCTACCGATGGTGTTTGTGGTTCTCACGGACCTGAATATGAATTTCAATTAACCACAAGAGCACCAGAACATCCAATAATGAAAGGTTTACCTAACAAATGGCTTCATACACCAGATGAATTGTACGAACGTATGCGAGGACCTTTTGAGAATGCAACAATTTTAGCAACTGCCTTTGCCGATGTAGAGAAGAATGCACCGCCATGGGATCCTAACATAAAAGGTCTAGGTCAAAATGTACCACAACTAATGGCTATCAACTATGGTAAGGGTCGTGTCTTTCATTCTACATTAGGCCATTTCGATTATTCGATGGAGTGTTCAGGTTTTATAACAACATTACAACGTGGTACTGAATGGGCAGCTACGGGTAAAGTAAGCCAAGAAGTAACTCAAGATTTTCCAACTGCCGATAGCACCAGATCAAGAGCTTGGAAATAAAATAGGCGAAATTCTATTCTGATAAAGCTGAACAATCACTTTTTCTACGGGTATCAATTAAGTAAATTATTTTCCACATATTTTCATCCCTAAAAAGTTGAAAAGAGTTTACTCCACAATGATGGAATTGGTTGTTAATCCAAAATTCATAGGGTGTCCAGGCATTTGCCATATTACCATCAATTTGAATAGAATAATTCAATATTCGTTCTTGAAAGTTTGTGGTGTCAGGTATACTAATGATAGATTCCACTAGGTCATTAAAATTTTCAGTTTTTAAAACAGATTTCCCTTCTTTGTTTACTCCAATTGTTTGTAATAGTATTGATGGGTAAACCGCATTCTTTATAGCAATTGAATCTTGGGCATGAAATGCATCGAAAAATTCAATGATAGTTTGCTTCACTTGTAATTCCTCTTCAGTCTGAGCTAAAGCAACCAAATTCATTAATCCAAAAATAAAAAACAATGGTAGTTTCATAGTAGTAGTTTTTAATACATACGTAATTTAATATAATTTGAAATTAAACCAGCTTAAACCGTTATTGGTATTTCATCTATATTCTCATTAAAACTCCTTACTTTTATGGCGCTTAAACCAAAAAATAACTATGTCTACAGCTAAAAAAGAATATAAAAGAGTTACAGTGAAATCATTGGTAGATATGAAGAAGAACGGAGAAAAAATCTCTATGCTTACTTCATATGACTACTCTATGGCCAAAATTGTAGATGCTGCTAGAGTAGATGTCATCTTAGTAGGTGATTCTGCAAGTAATGTAATGGCTGGTCATGAAACGACATTGCCAATTACTTTAGACCAAATGATATACCATGCCTCCTCAGTCATCAGAGCGGTAGAACGTGCATTGGTGGTAGTAGACTTACCTTTCGGCAGCTACCAAAGTGATCCCAAAGAAGCCTTACGCTCAGCAATACGAATTATGAAAGAAAGTGGCGCACATGCGGTAAAGCTAGAAGGTGGCGCAGAAATAAAAGAATCGGTTAAAAGAATTTTAGCTGCAGGTATACCAGTGATGGGCCATTTAGGATTAACGCCTCAGTCTATTTATAAATTTGGAACTTATACGGTTAGAGCAAAAGAAGATGAAGAAGCCAAACAATTGATGGATGATGCCCTTTTACTTGAAAAATTAGGCTGTTTTGGTTTGGTATTAGAAAAAATACCTGCAGAATTGACTAAAAAAGTTTCTGAAAGTCTCACTATTCCGACCATTGGTATCGGTGGAGGAAAATATGCTGATGGACAAGTGCTAGTAGTTCATGACCTTTTAGGAATGACTCACGAGTTTAATCCACGTTTTTTACGTAGATACATGAACCTATATGAAGAAATGGGAAATGCTATTTCTAATTACGTAAGTGATGTAAAGAGTCAAGATTTCCCTAATGATGAAGAGCAGTACTAACTACTTCATTTATGAAAGGAGCTAAAAACTTTTCTAAATTTTGGATTTTAATACTTGTTTTACTAACCGTAGGTTGTGACCAAGTTTCGAAAGAATTAACGCGAACAAAAGTTAAACCCAGAGAATTTATTTCTGTATTTGGAGAACATTTTATTCTAACCAATGTAGAAAATACAGGTGCAATATTAGGCTTTGGACAGCACTTCCCTCCTATTGTAAAACGAATATTTTTACAAGGATTACCATTGCTTATATTACTAGTACTGTTATATAGAATCTTAACAAAACCATATTTAAATTTATTATTATTGATAGCCTTTGCATTGGTAATTGGTGGTGGCATAGGAAATCTAATAGACCGAATCGCGCATGGTTCCGTAACCGATTTTTTTCAGATTAGATTAGGTTTCTTTCGAACAGGAATTTTTAATATCGCAGATGTAGCAGTAACTACTGGAGTTCTAATTCTTCTATTTCTACTAGCAAAAGGAAGAAAGTTAGCCATCTAGGAATATTTAATCAAACAATTAAAAAACTCTAAAATATATTGTCAAATAAAGAACATTCTACGATAGATAACTTACAGGTACTTTTTGAGGATAATCATTTAATAATCATCAATAAAAGGCCGGGAGATATCGTACAAGGCGACAAAACCGGTGATGAACCACTTAGCGAAACTGTTAAGGCTTTTTTAAAGAAGAAATACAACAAGCCAGGTAATGTCTATTTAGGAGTTGTACATCGTCTAGACCGCCCTACTTCTGGTATTGTGGTTTTTGCAAAGACTTCTAAAGCTTTGCCTAGATTAAATAAAATGTTTGCCGAAAAGGATGCTAAGAAAACGTACTGGGCCGTTGTTAAAAATAGACCTGATGAGCCAGAGAAAAGGCTTGTACATTGGATGAAACGAAATACCAAACAAAATAAGTCTTATGCAAATACTAAAGAAGTAAATGAAAGTAAACAGGCTATTTTAAGCTATAGGCTAATTAAAAAACTTGATAACTATTACCTTTTAGAAATAGACCTTGAGACCGGAAGACACCACCAAATACGATCTCAATTAACCGCAATAGGCTGCCCAATTAAAGGCGACCTTAAATACGGATTCAATAGAAGCAACGAAAATGGTAGTATTCACTTACATGCCCGTAAATTAAAATTAATGCACCCTGTAAAAAAAGAACTTCTTGAAATTATCGCCCCTTTACCAAATGACCCTATTTGGAATGCATGTCTTTAATTTCACTATTTTTAAACACATAAACACTTTGACCATGACACGAAATTTTATTGCCCTTACCCTTTTACTAGTAATGAGTTCTTGTGGTAGTTACAATTCTATCGATACATTTTACAACGCTCACAAGAACGACAATCAAGTTACTGCTGTGAGGGTTCCCCAATTTATGCTTAGTATGATAAGTGAAATTTCACCTGAAATGCAGGCTTTGGTCGGTACAACTAAAGATTTAAGATACATGCAGTTTCCAAGTACAACTGCAAGTAGAACTCAATTTCTCAACCAACAGATGAATGGTATAACTGGAAATTCATTTATTGAAGTTTTTAGAAAAAATGACGAATTAAAACGCAATGTTGTTTCTATTCGACAGAAAAGGAATTCCGTTAAAGAAATATTGATTTATAATAATGATAACCAAACAGGTTCATTTTTATATTTCAATGGTGATTTTGACCCTGTAAAAGTTCGTAATATGGCCAAAAATGAACAGTTTACGAAATTTGGAAAAAACATTATCTCGCAATTTGGTGCATCTACACCAGGCATTAAAAACTAAGATAATTTAGGTTGTTTTTTAGAACGAACACTTTCTATAACCACCGAGCTCAAAATTAGAGTTCCGCCTAAAATTGTTGTCCCTTTTGGTATTTCAGAAAGAAAAATTGCACCTATAATAATACCATAAATTGGCTGAACACTACTTAATATACTCACTGTAGTGATATTAAAATGCTTAAAAGTCATTAAAAACAAGGTATGACCAATAGCGGTTGTTAACACTGCCAATGCCACCAATGCTTGCCATTGACCTAAAATTTGTTCGGTTGTTATGGTAAATAAAAATGGCGATAATAGCACACCTACAATGGCTGTTTGATATGTCATGAGTACAGACCCATTATACTTTGCTACTTTTCGTTTTAATAGAATATTCCGTAAAGCATATGCTAAGGCTGAAAATACGCCAAATGCTATCGCTATGGTATTTGAATTTTCCAAATCTAATGACGGACTCAAAAAATACATGCCCATAAGCACCAAAAAGGCTAAAAGTAAATGTACAAGTTGAAATTTAGTTTTTAAAATTAATGGTTCTAGAAAGGCTGTTATAACGGGATAGGTAAAAATAGACAACATACCAATAGCCACATTTGATAGTTTTAAGGCATAGAAATAGGTAACCCAATGTATGCCCATTAATAATCCACTAACCACAATTGCCAGAACATCATTTTTATGAATTTTAAATGAAAAACCTTTCCATTTACAAAATACAAACAAGACTATAAAAGCTAGAGTAGCTCTTGTGCCTATAGTAACGGGTACAGGTAACTGCACATATCTACCTAATGCACCAGATGTGGCTATAAAAAGCATAGCC
>CAXBIJ010000152.1:0-8617 GCA_963975675.1 uncultured Maribacter sp.
GGTGGAAGAAGCTCTGCAAGAGAAACAGCTAGTAGGGTAGTGGCTGGTGCTATTGCTAAACAGTTTTTAAAAGGTGTCGAAATACAAGCCTTTGTTTCTCAAGTAGGAGATTTGAAGCTAGATAAAGATTATAAGGATTTAGATTTGAGTTTAACCGAATCTAATGCAGTGCGCTGTCCAGACCCAGAAATGGCGATGATGATGGAGAAATATATTAAATCTATCAAAAAAGAAGGAGATACTATTGGCGGAATCATTACGTGTGTCGCAAAAAATGTACCTATAGGTTTAGGAGAGCCTGTATTCGATAAACTTCACGCAGAATTGGGTAAGGCAATGCTATCGATTAATGCAGTCAAAGGTTTTGAATATGGCAGTGGCTTTGAAGGAGTGAAAATGAAAGGCAGCGACCATAATGATCAATTTAATAGTAATGGCTCTACCAAAACTAACTATAGCGGAGGTATACAAGGTGGTATCAGTAATGGAATGGATATCTATTTCAATGTTGCTTTTAAGCCAGTGGCAACAGTAATTCAAGGGTACGAAACAATAGATAAAGAAGGTAATAAAGTTCAAGCCCAAGGTAAGGGTAGGCATGATCCATGTGTTGTACCAAGAGCTGTGCCTATAGTAGAAGCAATGACTGCTATGGTTTTGGCAGACTACACCTTATTGAATAGAACTATTAAATTATAGGTTTCCTTTTTTAGCTCTTTTCCTATCAAAATACTATCTTACTTGCCTAAACCAAATTATATATGAGGAAGCTAGAGTTGCATTGGCAAATTCTATTGGGAATGTTGGCGGGTGTTTTATTCGCCTTTGCTATGGTTCAATTAGAATGGGGACCTAAATTTATTTCTGATTGGATAAAGCCTTTTGGAAACATTTTCATCAATTCTCTAAAACTCATTGCTGTTCCCCTTATTTTGGCCTCTTTAATAAAGGGAGTATCTGATTTAAAGGATATTTCAAAGCTTTCTAAAATGGGTGGGCGAACTATTACCATCTATATCCTTACTACGGTTATTGCGGTTTCTATTGGTTTGGGAGTGGTTAATATTGTAAAGCCAGGTGCTTCAATTAGTGAAGAAACAAGAACAGAATTAGTAGAAAATTATAAAGGCGACGCTGAAGCAATAAAATCTAAGGCAGATAAACAAAAGGAATCGGGGCCTTTACAGGCGTTAGAAGATTTAGTGCCTAGTAATATTTTTCAAGCAGCTTCTGATAATGGAAATATGCTTCAGGTTATCTTCTTTGCTATATTATTTGGTATTGGTCTAATTCTCATACCTGAAGAACAAGCCTCGCCAGTTAAGAAATTTTTTGATGGTTTTAATGAAGTTATTCTAAAACTCATTGACCTTATAATGTTGGCGGCTCCTTTTGGTGTTTTTGCTTTATTAGCTGCGTTGGTGGTAGAATCTCCAAGTTTAGATTTATTTAAAGCGTTGGCATGGTATGCCTTCTGCGTAGTTCTAGGCTTGACCTTAATGTTATGTGTTTATCTACTATTGGTTTGGATTTTCACAAAAACCTCCCCAAGTACATTTATGAAGGGAATGTCACCTGCTCAATTATTGGCTTTTTCAACAAGCTCGAGTGCTGCAACTTTACCCGTAACTATGGAAAGGGTAGAAGAGCATTTAGGAGTAGATGAAGAAGTAACAAGTTTTGTACTTCCTATCGGTGCGACAATCAATATGGACGGTACCAGCTTATACCAAGCGGTAGCGGCAGTTTTCATAGCACAAGCTTTTGGAATGGATTTAAGCCTTTCTGCCCAATTGGGTATTATTGTTACCGCGACTTTGGCATCTATTGGTAGTGCTGCAGTACCAGGTGCTGGAATGGTTATGTTGGTTATAGTTTTAGCTCAGGCTGGGATTCCCGAAGCAGGTTTGGCGCTTATATTTGCGGTTGATAGACCATTAGATATGTGTCGTACTGTAATTAATGTGTCAGGTGATGCAACAGTTTCTATGATGGTAGCAAAATCGGTGGGTAAATTAGGGAAACCCAAAGTAAAGAATTGGGATGATAATTACGATAAGTCAGCTTAGTATTAATTGTTCGAATTACATCGATTATTGATTAGTAATAAATCGTAACTAGAGTTTTAAACCTTATTGAAAATTTAGACAAGGCTAGGTATCAAATTTTCGATACGCAGCTGTTGAGAACATAAAAAGTCCATAAGAAACCATGCCAATGGCTACTGCTCCTAATAGCCATTGGCCAAATGACTGTTCTTGTATGAATGAAAAGGCTTCTGCTGTACCTTTCACGTTGTTAGAGGACGCACCATTCAATGTTAGACCTGCAGTGAGGAAAAAGTATGAAATGATTGTAGTCACCAAGCCTCGTGAAAATAAACCTGCGTATCCTATTCTTTGAATGTATTTTCTTTTGGCCATAGCTGGTATGGACTGTATATCGAACCTATGAAGAAAATCGCCTTTGTAAACTTTTGCAAATTGATAAATCCCTTTACCTAAAAGTCCGACACCTATCGCTATAAATAGTATCGCTCCGGTAGTTCCTGTCAATAAGGAATTAGTAGTACTGTTACTTGACTTAAATAATGAAATTAAGTTCAAGGCATCGGTAATAGACATCAATCCAATAATTCCATAAACACAACCGCTTATTAAAAATCCGATTCTTTTGATTATGCCTCTAGTGTCATTACCAATCTTTTCTGGGTCTTTTAAGCTCTCAAATATTCTCCAAATCGAATAACAGATAAGTCCAATTCCTAAGGTAAAAATCAAAATATTACCTAATGGTTTATTTTCTAAATAGTCAATTACCGCTAACTTCCCTGCTTTTTGTCCACCTATGTTTAAGGCACTGAACAACGCTAATAAACCAGTTAAGGCATAAACTACACCTTTAGATGTATATCCTAAGACAGCAAGTTTCTTAAATTTTAGGTTCATATTATTCAACCTTTAGGTGTTATTAGTTGATAATATATACCAATAATCTTATGTAACGAGGTGTAATAATGCTTAGGGATAAAAGTATTAGGCATTGTGTTAAAATGAATTCACAACTGTGCAATACTTTAAATCTTAAATGAATTTATTTTTTAATTCTTCAGAAGGAATGATGCAGGAATCTCTTTTTCCGTACCATTTATAGCGATTCTTTGCGACAATATCGTATACGATATTCCTAAAAGACTCTGGTAACCATAATAAAATAGAGGATATCGTTCGTTGTCCTTTTAAATTTTTACCAATTTCTAGCGCAGCGGTAGATTTTGTATAATAAGCCACATTGGGCTCTATGAGAATGATGGAATCAATATCTTCTGGATCTATATTTCTTTCAGCCAGAAAATTTCTACCAGATTCACTTTGTAAAGCTGCAAAGCGAAACAAATCATTATGGTCTCTTTTTATGATAAACTTTACTGCACTATTGCAAAGATTACAAACGCCATCAAAAAGTATTATTTTCTTGTTATTTTCCACGCATTAAAGATACAATGGGTCTTCATCAAAACTTGCAATTTTATAAGGTATTTAAGAATGTTGTCAAATCTATATCCTTAGCTAAATGTAGTTTCTTTTTTAATCTATATTTCGATTTTAAAATACTGTCAGGTAATACATTTAATGTAGCCGCAATCTCTTTAGTGGTGAGATTCATTCGCAGAAATGCAGCCAACCGAATTTCCTTTTCAGATATATCTGAGTATAATGTCTTTAGTTTTTGGTCAAAATCATTATGTACTTCAGCGAAGTAGGTTTTAAATACTTCCCAGTCCTTATCTGAGGCATTTTCCTTTTTCAAGAGCATTACAATACGACGAAATTCCATTTTAAATTTCTCTGGAGAGTTTTTAATGTTTTCTAAATTTTCCGTCAATTCTTGGATAAAGGTATTTTTCTGAACAAGATGGAGAGTCTGGCTGGCCAATTCTTTCCGTTTATGCTCGATTTCATTTTTGTAAATTTCTTCTTGTTTTTCCCTTGCAATACGGTTTTTCTTCATCCGTTGTTTAAAACTAAAGTAGATTAATCCTGTTATTGCTATGAATGAAAACATGCCAAAAGCAAATAATCCTTTTGAAAGTTTATAGACCTTAGCTTTTTCATTTAATGTTTTTATTTCCTCCTTTTGAAGTGTTATGGCTGCTTCTTTTTTTTCTGTCTCATATATCGTTTTTAGTTCTTCAATTTGTTGCGTTTTTTTCTCATTGAATAAACTGTCGTTCAGCACTTGAAATTCCTTTAAATCACGATAAGCTAAATCGTTATAATTTAAATTATGTCTAATGGTTGCCCTAATAATAAGAGCATCTCTCAGTGTTGGCAATGCCTCTATTTTTCTAGCAATTTGTATAACATCATTAATATTCTCTAGCGCAACAGTGAATTTGTTTTTGGCAATATTCAGGTTTGCCATTTCTTTAAGAGCTTCGGTCAAATCAAACTTTATGTCTTCCTTTTTGGCTATTTGGATAGATTCCTCTAAAAGTATTTCTGCGCTTTTAAAGTTCTTTTCGGTATAATCGAGTCTTGCCAAACTATTAAGGTTTTGGGAAATCATAGTTTGGACATTCATTTCTCGTGCCAACTGGATTGACTCCAGGAAGTAGTTTCGTGCAAGGCCTAAATTATTCATCTGTTCAGCTGCTAAACCTGCAGTGTTTGCAGCATAACTATGATAGATTTTATCTTCATTCTGCTTGTATATTGAGATAGCTTCCTGAGCATAATTAAGACTATTTTTAAAATTACCTAATTGATATTCAATATCCGCCAATTGTTTTAGGGCATCACCTTTTCTAACAATATCGCCAACACCCTCGAAAAATTGCAAAGCTTTTAACGTGTTTTCCAGAGCAATCCTATAATTCCCTTTTTCAGAATAAATACCTCCCAAGACTTCATATTCAGAACCTCTTAGATCAAAATCTCCTAGGTCTGAATTTATGCGATTTTCATTGGAATACATTTCTAATATAGAATTGGTAAGGTAAATAGCATTGTTGAAATCACCTTTTTCTCTCTCAATAGTAGCTAAGGAGTGAAGGGCAAATATTTGTCCTTTGACAGATTTTATATTTTTAAATTCTTTTAGTGCTAAATTGTGATAATAAGAAGCGGAATCATTTTTGGATTGGTTATAGTAATAATTTCCATATTGTAAATAACCATTCGCTACCCCTTTTTTGTATCCAATTTTTCGAGATAGATCTTGAGCTTGTTTGGCGTAAACGAAAGCTTTTTCATTGTCCATAAACATCATTCTTTCGTGAATTCTGGATAGGACTTTGGCTTTTAAAGTATCCTCGGGCAAAGATGTTGCATGTTGAATTAAACTATCCAGCTCTTTTTGTCTATCCTGCGCTTGTAACCATATACCTAAAAATAGGATTAGCAATAAGGTGTATTTGGTTGGTTTCATGACCTTTTATTTTGATAACACACTCAAGATAAGGATAATACAATTTTTAAAAAAGGAAGGGAATTCCAAAAATCATCTTGTCCATACTAAGTCCATGATATCTCGAACACTTATATCTATATGAAAATGTTGGGAACCGCCATATTCATTGGCTTTATTCTCACTTTGCATATTTGTATGAAACACTTATGTCTATTGCTAAATTTGGGTTTTTTAATATAACTGTCCATAGTTTGTCCATGGATAAAATTTCATAAACACTTGATTACTAGGTAGTTTTAAATCGTTGAATCATTAAAACCTAGAAATTATGAAAACAATCATGCAAAAAATTAACTTTACCAACATGGGTTATGCCCTTATCATCACCGTACTAATATCTTCCTGTGGCAAGGATAGTATCGAGCCTATTTTGGAAAATGAGTCAGTAACAGGGGTAGAGGCAGATAGTATTAATGCCTATTTAACCAATCTATCGTACGATCCTGACAATTTATTAAACGTTCAGTCAAATACAGGTAAGAATGTTACAGAAGGAAACCCTGTAAAAGACACAGATCAGGGATCTATTGAAGAATGTAGAACAGATGATTACAATATTCGTTCGAATTTTGAAGATGTTGCTATTTTTGACCCTACTTTAGGTGTAGTTTACCCCGGAGCCTTAGTAATCGGAAATACGGAAATGTTAGATGGCGCTCCAGAACCATTGCAGATTCAAAGGGCCCCGTTGAAATTACGTTTAGACCTTCCAGGAATTGGGGAAAGAGGCACCTTAATGGTAGAAAACCCAACATTCACTAATGTTCAAACAGCAATAGATGATGGTTTGGAATATTGGAACCAAGAAATTGCTACACAAGGTTATGAAATAGCCTCTAATGCATTTTTTGAATCTACTACGGCCTTTACTTCACAACAGATGAGTTTGGATTTAGGAGTGGGAGTGGAATGGGCATCAGGATCCTCTTTCGAATCACAGTTCAGTTATGATAATACCACTACCAAAAGAGTCGCCGCTATTTTGTACCGTCAAGTTTTTTATGAAATAGTCATGGAAACTCCAGAAACACCTGCCGAGGTTTTTGGCGCGCAAATAGATTTGTCTAAAGTAAAGTCAGCAATGGGTTCATCGACACCGCCAGCCTACGTAAGTTCCGTACAATATGGTAGAATTATCATGGTACGAATGGAAACTACCAGCACAGAGACAAGTGTAGAATTAGATGCAGCCTTGGAGTATGCTAGTATTGGTAAGGATGTTGACGCTACTGTTGAAGCGAAGTATAAATCTATCTTGGAGAAATCGACGATAAATGTAGTTACTATTGGTGGTAATGCCGAAATCGCTTCAAAAGTAATTACAGGAAGTGATGTTGCAGAATCAGGGGGGCTTAATTACGTTATATCGGAAGGGGCTTTGTACAGTCGAGAAAATCCAGGGGCACCAATTGCATATACCGTTAAATATTTGAAAGACAATAGGATTGCAAAAATGGGGTATAATACCGATTATAGGCTAGAAACTTGTAATACCTATGCTTACGACCATGAAAGTTTAGATGTAGATAATAATTCAATTTTCGACGTAAGATTTAGATTTATCTATAAAAGCCGTGATGGAAATAATACAACCGTAGGTAATTATACAACTGTTAACAATGGGAAACGAAAGGTAGTAAGTCCTCCAAACGGAGCACATGATGTTAAAGTGGAATTCCAGTTTCAAGATGCTTTTGTATGGACAAAATTTGGGGATACAAAAAGTTATGGTTACATCAGTTCACAGAAATGTTTTGAAATTAAAAATGACGGCATTCTTCAAGGGTTCCGAATTTATCTTACTTCTGTCTCTTGTAACTAATTAAATCGTTTTGGAGTTAGCAAATAGCAGCTGGCCACTCAGGTTCGATTCAACAACTTGATGCCGGCTGTCTATTTAATTAGGCCTCTTCGTGAAGACGATTATTGAAAGTTAAGGTGCTAAAATGTTCTTTAATATCGTATACGATTAAATATAACTAACTGATAATAAAGTGTTTTGTAGATTTATTTCATTCGTTCTACCATTTCTAACTGATCCACACTCACATTGGTTGTGAACATACCATAATTTACTGTTGCCTTGCCCTTTTCAAGCTTGTCGATACTACCAACCGCCTTGCCATCTGCCATTCGAACACGGTCACCTATGTTAAAAATGGGACGTGGTTTGTTCTTTTCTTTATGAATGGCTTTTTTCTTTTCGACTTTTTTCTTTTCTCGAATAACTTCAACTTCTTTTTGTACTTCCTTTGCTACTTGAACTTTTTTAGTGCGTTCGGCTTTTGCTTGATGAGCTGTTTTCTTCTTTCGCTTACTATTTTCCGTTTCTACAATCCGTAATAATTCCGAAACCAAAGGGCGTTTCTTATTATCTTGAAAATATTTATCTGCGGCAACATTTACTTTGTTACCTAACTGAATCATACGTTGATCATGATCATAAAGTTCTTGGTAATTCTCTAATTTCGACTTGACTTTCGCATTTAACTTTTCTAATCGTTCGTTTTCTTCTCGTGCTTTTACTTCTTCCTCCTTTAATCTAGAACCAGTTTCAGCCATTTTACTACGCTCTTTCTGCAATTTGGCTATCGTAGCATCAAAACGAACCTTACCACGTTCTATTTTTTTCTTAGCTTTATTAATGAGGGAGTAGGGTATACCATTTTTCTGGGCAACTTCAAAAGTAAATGAACTACCAGCCTGACCCAAAATCAACTGAAAAGTTGGTTCAAGGGTTTTTCCATCAAAAAGCATATTAGCATTAGTCACATGAGGTAACTCATTGGCAAGGGCTTTTAGATTTGCATAGTGGGTCGTGATAACACCAAATGAACCACGTTCATAGAACACTTCTAAAAATGCTTCGGCCAATGCGCCCCCTAACTCAGGATCACTACCAGTACCAAACTCGTCAATTAAAAATAGTGTTTGATGGTCGCATCGTTTCAAAAATTGGTTCATGTTCTTTAATCGGTAACTGTACGTACTTAAATGATTTTCAATACTTTGATTGTCTCCAATATCAGTTAAAATCTTTTTAAAAAAACATACTTCGCTACGTTCGTGAACAGGAATTAAAAGACCACTTTGCAACATTACCTGCAGTAAACCAATGGTTTTTAAGGTAATACTTTTACCACCT